>CAIRWJ010000164.1 GCA_903882245.1 uncultured Microbacteriaceae bacterium
ATGCCGACACACGACTCGCGTATCAGTCGTCGGTTGACTTTGTCGCCTACGCCAAATCGGTCGGAGCCAACGTGACTCTGGAAACCTTCAAGGGTGCCGATCACACCGAAGGCATGCTCACCGAGACCGACCGTTACGCGGCCGCTCTCACGTCGTTCTTCGACGCGAGCCTTAAGCCTTAGTCTCTTGACCGCACCGTCCGTTTTGCCCTCGGCGAAATCGGCAGGTCGTGTCGTGCGTTGTCGGTACGCTGGCTAACAAGCCCACAAGGAGTAATTAATGAGTGATTCGATGTTTCCGCCCAACGTGTTCGACCGCCTCTTGAAGGACCGCATTATTTGGTTGGGCAGCGAGGTTCGTGACGAGAACGCGAACGAAATCGCGGCGAAACTTCTCCTTCTTGCCGCGGAAGACCCCAAGAAGGACATTTACCTGTACATCAATTCGCCCGGTGGTTCGATCACCGCGGGCATGGCGATTTACGACACGATGCAGTTCGTGCCGAACGACATCGTCACCGTCGGTATCGGTATGGCTGCGTCGATGGGTCAGTTGCTGTTGACTGCTGGCACTAAGGGAAAGCGGTACATCACGCCGAACGCCCGCGTCTTGCTTCACCAGCCACACGGTGGCTTCGGTGGAACCGCGAGCGACATTCAAACGCAAGCCCAGCTCATCAACGACATGAAGAAGCGCCTTGCGGAAATCACCGCAGAAGCGACGGGCAAGACCGCGGAGCAAATCTCTAAGGACGGCGACCGTGACCGTTGGTTTAGCGCCCAAGAAGCCTTGGAATACGGATTTGTCGACCACATCCGCGCATCGGCTGATGATGTCGTCGGTGGCGGCGGAACGAACACGAAGTAAGGGACACGCACATGAACTTTGATACCAACGACAACGGCATCGCCGTCCCCGAATCGCGCTACATCCTCCCGCAGTTCGAAGAGCGCACCGCCAACGGCACCCGATTCCTCGACCCCTACGCCAAGTTGTTCCAAGACCGTATCGTGTTCCTCGGTGTTCAGGTCGACGACGCCTCGGCCGACGACGTCATGGCCCAGCTGCTCGTTCTTGAGTCGCAAGACCCGGATCGCGACATCATCATGTACATCAACTCACCGGGTGGATCCTTCACCGCGATGACGGCGATTTACGACACGATGCAGTACGTCCGCCCGCAGATTCAGACCGTCGTGCTCGGTCAAGCCGCCTCGGCTGCAGCCGTTCTTCTCGCCGGTGGAACACCAGGAAAGCGTCTCGCACTGCCGAACGCGCGCGTTCTCATTCACCAGCCGTCGACGGGTGATGCGGGCCGCGGTCAGGCATCCGATATCGAGATTCAGGCGAAAGAAATCGCGCGCCTGCGCGAATGGCTCGAGCACACGCTCGCCGAGCACTCCAACAAGACCGTCGACGAGGTCCGTAACGACATCGACCGCGACAAGATCCTCACCGCGGCGGAAGCGTTGGAATATGGACTCATCGACCAGGTTCTGTCGAGCCGCAAGGTAGTCGCCTAATTAGCGGAAGTTGTTTTAGGACTTGCGCTTTCTGAGTGCGCGAACGAGCAACCAGATTGCCACGGCAATCACGGGGATTGCCGCGAATCCGATCCACGACGTGCTGTCCACGCTTGGTGCGGGCGAAATCAATGGAGGAGCAGTAGAAATGACCATTGGCTCGTCCGATTCGCCGTTCGTAGGTTCGTCCGAATCATCGACTGCAACAGGTGTCTGAGCGACCCCACATTCGGGCATTTCTGCATAGGCGACGCTCTGTTCAGCATTCTCGTCTCCGGTGAACGTGAACGCAAACTGTCCCTCGACGGGGTGGCCATCATTCGACACCACGCGATAGGCGACGACATAATCGCCCGCAGCGGCGAGTGCAACAGGCATCGACGCGGTGTCGCCGTCGACCGAAACACAACCGTCGCCGTAATACAAACCGGTCGAGTCGGTGACGGTCATCATGAAACCCTCGGCGTTGTCGCCGATATCAAGAAGTTCTTCTCCTGCGGTCACGGACACCTCAGTGACGTCTGCGACGCTGGAGTCGGCCTCCGGAGACGAACCGATGAGTTCGGCGTGTGCAAAGGCGGGTCCTGCGGACAAAACCGCCAGTCCGAGAGCGGTGACAAGTACGGTGATGGCGGAACGAGTTGACATGTTTCCACCATACGCGCCACGCCGAACAGTTATCGACAGCACTGCCTAACCCCATGGGTGGGCGGGGTTAGGCTTGAACAGTCCGCGAAGGAGGAACCATGTCACGCATCG
>CAIRWJ010000165.1 GCA_903882245.1 uncultured Microbacteriaceae bacterium
CACGCCCGAGTCGGTGGAGCGGACTTCGGACATATTGCTCTCGCACACCAACGCGAACTCAAGCGCGATGTTCTCAAGGACGCGCTCTCCCGGTTCGGAAAACTCGACGAGACCGAAATCGGACTCTTGCTCGACCGAGTGGAGTCACTTCCCGGCGACGACGAACGAAACGGTTTGGGGTGGCGCACGCGCGTTCGTCTGCATGTCAACGAACAGGGTCAGGTCGGCCCGCGCGCGCGTCGATCACACGACGTCATCGTCGTGAAATCCCTCCCTTTGGCGACCGAGGGCATTAATCGCATCGCACCCTTGTCCGACAACTACGGGATGTTCGGGTCAGTCGATGTACTGTCGCCGTCAATCGGTGACCCGCGGCTCATCGTCGGCGAACAAAAACCGACTGTCATTCGCGAACGCGTCGGAAATCGCGAATTCCGAGTGGACGATAACGGTTTCTGGCAGGTCCACCGCGAAGCAGCGACCACCTTGACCGCCGAAGTTCGAGCGGCAATCGACCCAGACTTTTTCGACGCAACTGCCCTCAATCTCGACCTCTATGGCGGGGTCGGGTTGTTCGCCGTGGCGCTCGCCGACCTCGGTGGACCGTCGACCCGCGTCACGAGCGTTGAATCGGACGAACGCGCAACCGAACACGCCGGTGAAAACCTCAGTGAGTGGGTCGGGGCGTTTGCCGAAACCGGCACGGTCGAAAAGTGGCTGCGTGCTCTCGATCAACGCGCGACTCCTGGAGAACGCTCGCGACTCGCAGCGGGGACGGTTGTTCTCGATCCCCCGCGATCGGGAGCAGGTCGCGAGGTTATGGCGGCACTCGGTCGAATCGCCCCTGCTCAAATCGTCTACGTCGCGTGCGACCCGGTTGCCCTATCGCGCGACATCGCGTTTGCGCGGGAACACGGATATCACCCGACGCGTCTCCGAGCTCTCGATTTGTTCCCGCATACGCACCATGTGGAAACCATCGTGACGTTTGTCAAAGACGCGAATCCGCGGGGATAGGTGCCCCGAGAACGCACTCTCGCTAAAGTAAATACGTGACCGACAAGAAACCGACCCCGCAACCCACGACGACCGCTGCGCGGATTGCTGATTTTGCCGTGCGGCTCAAGCAGCTCGACGAGGCCCAAGCGACCGCCACGGAAAAGCAAAAAGCCAAGGGCAAGAATTCGGCGATGGCGCGCATCATGCAGCTCGTCGACCCTGGCACCGGTTTCACCGAAATTGACAAGTTTGTCCGTTCGCGCGGCGATTCGTTCGGGGACTCCGGCAAGCGCCCCGACCGTGACGCCGTCATTATGGGCGTTGGCCGAATTCACGGCCGCGAGGTCGGCATCTTCAGCCAAGACTTCAGTGTCTTTGGAGGGTCGCTCGGCGAGGCCGCCGGCGCCAAAATCGTCAAACTCCAGGAATACGCGCTCAAGGCGGGTGTTCCCATCATCGGAATCCTCGATTCGGGCGGTGCTCGAATTCAAGAAGGCGTAACGGCCCTTGGCAAGTACGGCGAGATCTTCCGCCTCAACACCCAGTCCAGCGGCGTTATCCCGCAATTCTCGATTATCTGTGGCCCGGCGGCGGGTGGCGCGGTGTATTCGCCCGCGCTCACCGACTTTGTTGTCATGGTCGACAAAACGAGCCAAATGTTTGTCACGGGGCCCGATGTCATCAAGGCGGTCACGGGCGAAGACGTCGGCATGGAAGAACTCGGTGGTGCTGAAACACACTCGGTTCGCACCGGCGTTTCTCACTACCTCGCGAGCGACGAGCCCGACGCCTTTGACTATGTTCGCTCCGTCCTCGCCTACCTGCCACAGAACAACCTCGCCCCACATCCTCTCTACGCCTCCGTGGTGTCAGAGACGCCGACCGAGGCTGACAAAGAACTCGATTCGATTATTCCGGACAGTGCGAACCAGCCCTACGACATGCTTGACGTCATCGCGAGGTCGGTGGACGAGGACTCATTCCTCGAGGTGCAACCGTTGTTCGCGCCCAACATCATCATCGGTTTTGCTCGGGTCGAAGGTAAGCCCGTCGGAGTTATCGCTAATCAGCCGAAGGAAATGGCGGGGACTCTCAAC
>CAIRWJ010000166.1 GCA_903882245.1 uncultured Microbacteriaceae bacterium
GCCTACGGCATCTTTGGTCACGGAAACGTGACAAGCCTCGGGCATTCGCTGGAGACGCATCGAGACGCATTGCCCGTGTGGCGTGGCCAAAACGAGCAGGGAATGGGTCTGGCCGCCGCTCGTCCTCGTCTGGAGTGTGGACCCGTGGATGCCCATTCTCGTGGGGCTCCCGCTGATCGCGTTTCTCGCGGCCATGACGTCTGACGTGATTACGTTGCCGTCGCGCACGTCGATGCTTGTGCTGGCCGCTGCGGTTGGAACAGCCGGCATCGCGTCGCTGCTATACGGAACCCATCGTGGTGTCACGCTTTTCGAGTGGGGGATCATGTACATCAGCGACGGATCAATCGCTACCTCCAGCGCAGCAATGTTGCGCATTCTCTCGCTCGCGCTCCCCGCGATTCTTGTTGCCGGCGCGATCTCTGCTCACGAGGTATTGGCAACCTGCGCGGTGAAACGAATCTTGCCCGACCGAGTCGCCTTAGCGACGCTGATCGCCTTGAGGTTAATCCCCGTTATTTCATCTGACCTCGAAGAGACGCAACAGGCTCAACGGGCCAACGGTCGGGCTCCGACACCATTCGCAGTCGCTCTGACCACGTTGGTCATCGCGATTCGTCGTGCCGTTCGGATGAGTGATGTCGCCGAGATTCGTGGCTTCTCGCGTTCAAATCGAACCTGGAGTGTCTATCGTCCATTGGGTATCCGCGATTGGATGTTGATAACGGGTTCCGTCACCATCGGCATTTCAGCCATGTTTGTGGTGGCGTATCTCGGGGTGTGGAACAGTGCCATCGCCTAAACCGCACATCATCCTGATTGACGGTAGAAGTGGTGTGGGTAAGACGCGCCTTGCGGCGAGCATCGCCGATATCCTCAACGCGACTCTCGTCCACCTCGACGACGGATATCACGGTTGGAGTGGCCTGGCAGAGGGGCGCGACGCAATGATTGACACCGTGTTGACGCCCCTGGCCCTAGGCCAAACCGGCCGATACCGTGCGTGGGATTGGGAACGCGACGTCGCTGGCGATTTCGTCGACGTTCATCCTGCGGAGATCGTTGTTGTCGAGGGGTGTGGTGTCAGTACCCCGCGATCGCGCCAACTCGCATCGACGGTGCTGTGGGTGGAATGCGTCGAGACACTTCGGTTAGAACGATTGGCCGGTCGCGACCGCGGTGAATTCAATGCTTTTTACGAGGCGTGGGATGCCCAGGTGAACGACCACATCGCGCACAATGATCCGATTACGACGGCGACGGTCGTCGTTCGAACTTGATTCCGGGGGAGTTACGGTGGGTGGCTAACGGGGCTCGAACCCGCGACCTTCAGGACCACAACCAGACGCTCTGCCAACTGAGCTATAGCCACCATGTGCGCCGAAACGCAACTGTTTCATTATGCCAGTAATTCCGCCCAGGCATCAGTGGCGGTCTTCTTCGCTGCTTCGAGTTTGTCCGCGGGGATTGAATCCATACTGAACAAGAGTTCGCGGTAAAACGCGAGCTCGCGAATCGACTCGATCGCATCGGCTAAGGCGCGGTGATTGCCCACTTTTTCCGGGGCGGCGTCGACTACGGAGGGGAACCATCGAAACAGCACTTCTTTGATTGTCGAGGTGTCGACGTTTCGGTAGTGCACCCAGTCTTCGACGGACGGCATGTATTTCGCCAAGAAACGTCGATCCATGTGAATGGTATTACCGCCCATCTGTGCGGTTTGACGGACGGGGACATGCTTGGTGATGTAGGCAAGTACGTGTTTTTCCGCTTCGGCTACAGAGACACCGTCTTTGATGAGGGGCAGCAGTCCGCTCTTGTCGTGCATGTTTCGAACGAAACTGCCCATGTTTGCCATTGCTGCGTCGGTTGGCTTGATGACGAGTTGCAGCCCTTTGTCTTGGGGAACGAGGTTGCCGTCGGTCACGATGACACCGATTTCGACGATCTCGTCATCGCGCTTGCCGACTTCGGCGGTGTTGATGTTCAGACCCGTCATTTCAAGGTCGAGCCACACAATAAAGCGCTTGTCATTGAGAAAGTCGTTCGCTGCCATTCGTTCAGCCTATCGAAGGGGTCCCCACTGAATTAGGTCAGGTCAAACTGACCGCCGTCGAGTTGTCCCTGCTGGCGGTAGAGGTCCAGTTTGGCCCGCGTGTCCTGGATGTCGAGATTCCGCATCGTGAGTTGACCGATTCGATCGGTCGGGCCGAACGCTTCGTCGTCGGTGCGTTCCATCGAGAGCTTCTCTGGGTGATAACTGAAGCCGTCGCCCTCGGTGTTCACGATCGTGTAATCGTCGCCGCGACGGAGGCGCAGCGTGACCGATCCATTGACGGCTGAGGCAACCCACTTGGTCAGTGACTCGCGCATCATGAGCGTCTGCGGGTCGAGCCATCGGCCTTCATACAACAAGCGACCCATTCGGCGACCTTCCGCGGTGTAGGCAGCCATCGTGTCCTCGTTGTGGATGGCGGATAGAAGACGTTCGTAGGCGATGTGCAATAGCGCCATGCCCGGTGCTTCATAAATTCCGCGGCTCTTTGCCTCGATAATGCGGTTCTCGATCTGGTCGGACATTCCGAGTCCGTGTCGACCGCCGATCTCGTTCGC
>CAIRWJ010000167.1 GCA_903882245.1 uncultured Microbacteriaceae bacterium
CCCTGCTTGGCTGCCCAACCGAGGTGAAGTTCGAGGACCTGACCGAAGTTCATTCGTCCGGGGACACCAAGCGGGTTGAGGACAACATCGACCGGGGTTCCGTCTTCGAGGAACGGCATGTCTTCGACCGGAAGGATCTTGGCGATGACACCCTTGTTCCCGTGGCGACCGGCAAGCTTGTCACCCTCAGAAATCTTGCGCTTCTGGGCGATGTAGACGATGACCTTCTTGAGGACGCCATTACCGAGTTCGTCGTCTTCGTCGTTTGAGTCGAAGATTTTAACGTCGATGACGGTTCCTCGTTCGCCGTGCGGAACACGGAGAGACGAGTCACGAACTTCCTTACCCTTTTCGGCAAAGATTGCGCGGAGAAGTCGCTCTTCGGCGGTCAGTTCGGTCTCACCCTTGGGGGTGATGCGGCCGACGAGAATGTCACCGGCGCGGACCTCGGCACCGATACGCACGATTCCCTCTTCGTCGAGGTGAGCGAGGCTCTCCTGCGACTGGTTGGGAATGTCACGTGTGATTTCCTGCGGTCCGAGCTTCGTGTCGCGGGCGTCAACGTCGTACTCTTCGATGTGAATCGACGAGAGCGTGTCGTCCTTGACGAGGTTCTGGCTGAGGATGATCGCGTCTTCGAAGTTGTGTCCTTCCCATGACATGAATGCCACGAGGAGGTTCTTTCCGAGGGCAAGTTCGCCGTTTTCCGTTGCGGGACCGTCCGCGAGAACTCCACCCTTCGCAACCTTGTCTCCTTCGGAGACGACGAGGCGGTGGTTGAAGTTGGTGCCCTGGTTCGAGCGCTCAAACTTGCGAAGCACGTACGCGGTGGTCGGTGGGATCTTGGCATTGGTGCTGGGGTCGATCTCGCCCGCTTTGTCGTTGAGCATCGTGACGCTATCGCCCGAGACCTCGGTGACAACACCCGCGTAGAGGGCGATGAGAACGTCCCCGGCATCAACAGCCGCGTACGACTCCATTCCGGTTCCGACAATCGGAGCCTCGGAACGAAGAAGGGGCACGGCCTGACGCTGCATGTTGGCGCCCATGAGTGCGCGGTTTGCATCGTCGTGCTCGAGGAACGGAATAAGCGACGTCGCGATCGACACCATCTGGCGCGGTGAGACATCCATATAGTCCACGCGGTTCGCGGGAACGGTGTCGACCTCTCCACCCTTGATTCGAACCAGTACACGCTCTTCGGCGAGTGTTCCGTCGGCATTGACTGGCGAACCTGCCTGAGCGACGATGTGCTCATCCTCGTCACTGGCGGTCAGGTAGTCAATCTTGTTGGTGACCTTGCCGTTGACAACCTGGCGGTATGGGGTTTCGATGAAACCGAACGAGTTGATTCGAGCAAACGACGCGAGCGAACCAATCAGACCGATGTTCGGGCCTTCCGGAGTTTCGATCGGGCACATGCGGCCGTAGTGCGAGGGGTGAACGTCACGCACCTCAACACCGGCGCGCTCACGAGAGAGTCCACCGGGTCCAAGCGCCGAAAGGCGGCGCTTGTGGGTGAGTCCGGCGAGCGGGTTGTTCTGGTCCATGAACTGCGACAACTGCGAGGTTCCGAAGAACTCCTTGATCGCCGCGGTCACGGGACGAATGTTGATAAGAGTCTGGGGCGTAATCGCCTCGACGTCTTGCGTGGTCATGCGCTCGCGAACGACGCGCTCCATCCGAGACAGACCCGTGCGGATCTGGTTCTGGATGAGCTCGCCCACCGCCCGGATTCGACGGTTACCGAAGTGGTCGATGTCGTCGGTTCCCAGCATGATTTCGACGTTCTTGCCAGCACGCTTGCCGGCAATGGTCACCTTGCCTTCGTGCAGAGCGATGAGGTACTTGATCGTCGCCTTGATGTCAGAAAGCGTGAGCACCGATTCGGAGATCGGAAGTTCGAGGCCGAGCTTGCGGTTGAGCTTGTAACGGCCGACCTTGGCAAGGTCGAAACGCTTCGAGTTGAAGTAGAAGTTATCGAGAAGAGAACGCGCAGCTTCGAGCGCAACCTGCTCGCCGGGACGAAGCTTCTTGTAGATGTCCTTGAGCGCGTCTTCGGCGGTCAGGATGTTGTCGTGGCTGAGGGTCTCTTCCATCGTGTACGACCCGGCGAATTCCTTTTCGATCTCTTCGCGCGTCATGCCGAGAGCCTTGAGGAAGACCGTCACCGACTGGCGACGCTTGCGATCGATGCGAACACCGATCTGGTCACGCTTGTCGATTTCGAATTCGAGCCAGGCACCGCGACTAGGGATAACACGACACGAGAAGAGGTCCTTGTCGGTCGTCTTGTCGTCGACCTTCTCAAAATAAACACCAGGGCTACGGACGAGCTGCGAAACGACGACGCGCTCGGTTCCGTTGATGACGAAGGTGCCCTTGGGGGTCATGAGCGGGAAGTCACCCATAAACACGGTCTGGGTCTTGATTTCACCCGTGTCGTGGTTCATGAACTCAGCTTCGACGTAGAGGGGGGCGGCATAGGTCTTGCCGCGTTCCTTACACTCGTCGAGCTCGTGCTTCTTTTCCTCGAGATACGGGTTCGTGAACGACAACTGCATGCGGTCGTTCTCGATCGGCGAAATCTCTTCGAAGATTTCTTCGAGTCCCGACTTGGCATCCGAACCATCGGTCCCGATCAACCACGCAAAGCTTTCGGTTTGAAGAGCAAGGAGGTCCGGAACGGTGAGCGCGTCGGTCACCTTGGCAAACGACACTCGGTTCGCGTCGCGTCCGGTCCCCTGGATTTTCTTCTTAACAGCCACAGATATTTCCTTAACGGGCGGGGCCCTTGATACAGTGTTTGAGCGTTGGGAAGCGTCATCGACCCGCCACTATTTACGGGTGAGTCGGGAGTCCGCAATATGATTCCCGAGCAGAATGAAGCGCAAATTGCTAACATACACCCCGTTTGGCGAAATGTAAAGTCCCGAATTGGTAACGATTATTGGGGCATCCCACGTGAGCGAGAATTGTCCAATGGCAGAGGCGTTCACACATCGACTCGCGAGCAGTGGACTCATCGCACGTCTCGAACCAGACCAGTGGCGTCCGGGCTCGTGGGTGTTGTCGATTGATGACACCCCGCAGTCACACGTCGACATGGCAGACCCCGCGACTCTGCATTTCGAGTACATCGCGCGAATGGGTCATATCATCGACGCGGCATTCCCCGCCGGCGAGTCAATCACGGCGTTACATCTGGGAGCCGGGGCACTGACAATCCCGCGCTATATCGAAGCGACGCGGTCGGGTTCACGACAACAGGTCATCGAGATCGAACGCGACCTCATCGATTTCGTTCGCGAACACTGCCCGCTTCCCCGCAGTGCATCCATCCGTTGTCGCTACGGAGACGCCCGCGAGGTAATGGAGTCACTGCCGAAAGGTTTGCTCGGTCAGGTCGATCTCGTTGTCGTCGATGTCTTTCGCGGCGCACGAACACCCGCGAACGTGACGAGCGTCGAATTCTATTCCGCAATCAAAGCGCTGTTGACGCCCAATGGGGTTGTCATCGCCAATGTCGCCGATGGTCCACCCATGTCGTTCGCCCGTGGACAGCTCGCGACGCTTCGCTACGTTTTTGGTGATGCGTTTGGTGTCGCCGAGCAGGGCGTCGCCAACAGCAAACGATTCGGCAATGTCGTCCTCGGAGCCCTTTCGAACGGGACAGTTCCGTCGTGGGTTTCAGCGCTCGCGGGGAAGGGTCCCCACCCTACGGGTCTCATTGCAGGAACCGAGGCGGTTACGTGGTCGGCGAGCGCCACCGTGGTGACCGACAACACCGCCATCGACTCGCCGCCACCAGCGCGCAACGTTTTTCGGTCCTAGCCCGTGCATATGGTTGATGCGTGATCGATTTGTCAGAGGTTCAGGCTCTCGCCGAACGCCTCATCGCGCAACACCTCTCGGAACTGGACCATCAGTGGGCCTTTCGATGGGATCACGCCCGGCGCCGGGCGGGAGCGTGCCATCACGACAAAAAGAAAATCTCGTTGTCGATTCACCTCACGGCATTGGGTTCTCTCGAAGACGCTGAGCAAACGATGCTTCATGAGATTGCCCACGCTTTGTGCGGCAAAGAACACAACCACAGCCAACAGTGGCTCGACACGGCACGCTCGATCGGGTACACCGGCTGGATTCGGCACACCGGCCCGTCGCCGGATCACTTGGCGCGATGGCGCGGAACCTGTGCCGCTGGTCACGTCATTTTGCGCTATCGGAAGCCGCGCAACATGGTCGCATCGTGTGTCACGTGCAATCCGCGCTTTTCCCGTCGGCACCTCATCGAGTGGGAGTTGTTGGGCTAAGCAGGCTGCTGCTGCGTGATGCAGTGAATGCCACCGCCGCGCGCGAACAGCGCTCGAGCATCAACCAACTCGACTGTCCGTCCCGGGTACGCCTTCTCGAGGATTCCCTTGGCGACCACGTCACCCGAGTCATCGAACCCGCACAAAATCACGGCGTTGTTGCAGACGTAGTGGTTGATATACGAATAGTCAACAAAGCCCTCGTCGTCGCGCAATGTTTCCGGTGCTGGTATCGGGATGAGGTCGAACCCTTCCGCCTCGAGCAGATTGCGCACCTCTTCTGACACCGCGAAATCGGGGTGTTCGGAGTTTCGCTGGTCGTGATACAAAACCGTGGTCGGGTTGCAGAACGCCGCGACAATGTCGACGTGGCCTCGCGTACCGAAGTCGTCATAGTCACGGGTCAATCCGCGCGGAAGCCAGACGACGCGAGTCGCGCCAAGCGTGTCGAACAATTCGCGTTCGACCTCATCACGAGTCCAGCCCGGGTTTCGGCCCGGGTCGAGTTGAACCGTCTCGGTCACAAGAACGATTCCCTCACCGTTCGTATGGATTCCGCCTCCCTCGTTGGTGAGTGACGACGAGATGACGGGGACGTCAGCCGAGGTCAGAACTGCGCGACCAATCGATGCGTCGTGGTCCCACGTTGCCCAGGACTGCGCTCCCCAGCCGTTGAAGATCCAATCGACACCGAACGCTGCGTCGTTCGGCCCTTTGACGAAGGTGGGTCCGATGTCGCGCATCCACGCATCGTCGAGATTCGCCTCGACGATGTCGACGCGGTTGTCGAGCCACTCGCGGGCGATATCGACGGCAGACGGGTCAACAACCATTGTGACGGGCTCATACTTCACGATTGCGTTCGCGACCGATGCCCACGCGCCACGCGCCTCGGCAATTTCGACTTCCGTGTCACCGAGGCTGTAACCAGTAGACGGCCATGCCATCCACGTCCGCTCGTGGCGTTCCCACTCAGCTGGCCAGCGCGTCATCACAATTCACCCTTGAGGCTTTCGACCAGTTCCAGGAGGATGTCGATGGTCGTGCGGGGGTTGACAATGGCAAAGCGCAGTACTGGTTCGCCCTTGTACTTCGAGGGGAAACAGGCGGCCTTACCGGCCTCCCACAGTTCGTCACTCCACGCGGTGTAGTCGTCCTGGGTCCATCCCTTTCTGCGGAACACAACGACAGAAAGCATTGGGTCTCGAACGAGTTCGAGATGGTCACTCTCGCGAATGACCTCGGCGATGTCGCGCGCGACTACGTTGTTCGATTCAATCGCCTCACGATACGCGGCGACACCGTGCGTCGCGAGCGAGAACCACAACGGAAGACCTCGTGCACGGCGTGAGAGGTGCACGGCAAAATCGGATGGGTTCCACTCGTCGGTGTCGGTAAGCACATCAAGATAGGACGCGTGCTGAGTGTGTGCAGCCCGTCCAATTGACGGGTTCCGATAAATCAGGGCGCACGAGTCATACGGCGCATAGAGCCACTTGTGAGGGTCAACGATAAACGAGTCAACTCCAGCGATTCCATCAAAGTGCGGCTTGGTGCTCGGCGCAAAAATTCCAGCGAGCCCGTAAGCGCCGTCGACATGGACCCACGTGCCGTGTGCCTTCGCGGTCGTGACGACCGATGCGATGTCGTCCACAATTCCAAAGTTCGTGGTTCCACCGGTGGCGACGATCGCAAAGACGCTTTCCCACGAGCCTGCGACCGCCTGCTCGATGGCGGCCCCGGTCATTCGACCGTCCTCGCCGACGGGCACCTTGATGACGTCGACGTCCATCACGCGGGCGGAGTGCGCGAGAGACGAATGAGCCTCTTCCGAGGCAACGAAACACCAACGGGCAGGTCGCGACTTTCCGGATTCGGCCAAACGCTGCTCGGCGTCGAAGCGGGCGGCAACGAGAGCGGACAGGTTGCCGTTCGTACCACCCTGCACAAAAACCCCTCCCGCCCCTTCGGGAAGGCCAGCTTCCGTGGCGAGGAACTTCAAAACCTCGTTTTCGGCATAGATCGCGCCGGCCCCTTCGAGCCACGATCCGCCAAATATGCACGAGGCCGAGACAACGAGGTCGAACAAGATGGACGCCTCGGTCGGTGCGACGGGGATGAACGAGACCATCGCGGGGTGGTCGGTGGACATCGACGCTGGAGCAAGAATTTCACCGAAAAGATCAAGAGCCCTGTCTCCGCCGATTCCGGCTTCGGTCACGGTGTCGGGCATGATGGCCCGCAATTCGGCAAAGGGCATCCCTTTATCCAGCGGAGGCGGGTCCAACTGCATGCGGTCACGCGCGTAGTCAAAAATGCGTTCCCGAAGCGCCGCCGTAGCGACATCGTGGATGTGCATGCGCAGTGGGTTTGTCATCAGGCCTCCGTCAGTGTGAACAGGAAATACTGTACGACCTGCGGCACCAAAACGACAGAGTATTGCGCGAAAGTCGCGTGAAATCACAGTCATCGTGCGTCAATGTGGTTCACACGCAATCAAATGTGTCTAAGTGTGCTTCTGGCGCGCCAGTTCAAGCGTTATCTGAAAGAAACGGTGGCCAGCGCGGCGCGAAGGACGGCGCCACGACCCCCGACGAACTCGCCGTCGATCGATTCGCGGACGGCGTCCTGGACAGGAATCCATCGAATATCAAGTGCGTCTTGGCGCGGTTGCGCTTCACCCGTGACCGGCACAACGAACACGAGCGAGACCGCGTGCTGTCGTTCGTCAACAAGTCGCCCAGGGAATGGGAAATACTCCGCGACCGTTGCCGGGACAACGCCGTTGGGTAGACGGGGAAAAGCGAGTGCACCGAGATCTTTCTCTAGGTTGCGGCTGAGGGCGTCGCGAACTGACTCTCCGAACTTCACACGCCCCGCAACGAGGGCAGAGCGCATCTCGCCGTACTCATCGACGCGGATGAGCAGTCCCACCTCCGTCACGAAGCCGTCATCATCCAGTCGAACGGGCACGGCCTCGACATACAAGAGCGGGAGCCTGCGACGTACCCCCTCGAATTCCTCATCGGAAAACCAGGCGGGGTCGGGCGTGCGAACGTCGCTCATAACTTCATTATTCCGCGGTTGTCTGCTCCTCGCAGCGTTTGCGAGAGACAAAGAGTGAACCCCGACCACATCGCAGTGGTCGGGGTTCACAAGGTTTCAGCTATTTACTGGCAGCTATCGCACTGCAGCAGGTCCATCGGGTCGACGGGAACCGCATAGCCGCCAACACTGTCGTTGTCGAAGTCCATAGTTCCTCCTGAATGTTTGCGGCGAGGATGCCGTAGAGAAAACACTATATGTCGTGAATGACATTCGTGTTATTTCACTACATCTAGTGTTTGTGGCGTGTCGCGCGGGCGTGGAGGTGTTCCCTGTGCGTCGCTGCCACCCCGGCGACCGTCGATCGGGCTGGTCGGGATTTCACCCTCGACGGTTTGAGGTGCTAACCTCGCATGGTGCCTTCGTGGCACTCGCCCCGATAGCTCAGTGGTAGAGCACTTCCATGGTAAGGAAGGGGTCGTCAGTTCAATCCTGACTCGGGGCTCGACCTAATTAGGTTGCGGCGGGGTAGCTCAGGTGGTTAGAGCACACGGCTCATAATCGTGGTGTCGCGGGTTCGAGTCCCGCCCTCGCTACCAATTAGTTCCCCTTGGTGTTATTGAGCAAGAATTC
>CAIRWJ010000168.1 GCA_903882245.1 uncultured Microbacteriaceae bacterium
GCCACGACGATTACTCCTGAAATTTATGAGGACAACTGGACAAATCTATCGCGTTTCGGGCGCACACACGCACCGTTCCGGTGACCACGTGCAGGCGGCGAGTGCTGCATCCCCGATGAGGTTCACGCCGGGCCCGACCGCGAGACTGTGGGCAGCGAGCGCGTGCAGGCATTTCACTCGAGAAGGCATGCCGCCGGCGCTGATTCCATCGAGCTCGTCGATCTGGCCGTATGCGTCGCGGTCGGCGATGTACGCGTGGTGTGCCGCGGTGTAGGCGGCAGCGAATTCCGGATCGACGGAAAGTTTGTCTTGTTCGGTCATCATGAAACCGTTCGCCTCGAGCGTCGACAGCGCCGCGGTCGCGCCGGGGTGCGTCAAGTAGTAAAACGTGGGAAACGGGGACCCGTCCGCCAGTCGCGGTTTGGTCGCGACGACGGTCGGAGCGCCACACACGCAGCGCGCCGCGACTCCAACGACATCGCGCATCGGTCGTCCCAGTTGGATTTTCATCACGTCGAGGTCGCGCTCACTCGCAGGGTCAATCACTATTTCGATTTCTGTTCCGGGTTAGCGGCAAAGGCATACGACTGGACAAACGCGTCAACCCAATCGATGGTCGTGGTCTGAACGGTTCCCAACACTTCGTCTGACTTTGCGGGTTTCGCGTCGACGTCATTGACCACCAGGTACGAAATGTCGCCAGGGTACACAAACATGAGTCGCTCCCGCGCTTGGGCTTCGACATAGGCCCGGTCGGTCCATCGCATCATGTCCGCTTGCGCTTCGGCGAGGGTCGCTCGTGCGGCCGACACCTCGCGGTCGAGGTCAGCGATCCTCGCTTGTTGTTCGAACCAAATCTGGACGGGCTGCCATAGATTCACGACGGCAACCACGGCGATGATGAGCCCGACGATGACCGAGCCGCTTCGTCGAAGTTCGCGGTCGATAAAGTCATCGAGGCTCTGGCGCACACCACTTCGCGCCCGACCCGACGATCGGGTGGAACGTGCAGGGCGACGCGGCGAACTCATTCCTCAAGGGTAACGCGGACGTCCCCGCGAGTACGTGAACGACTAGGCGGTGAAGCGGGGGAACGCCGAACGACCCGCGTAGACCGCTGCGTCACCAAGTTCCTCTTCGATCCGAAGCAACTGGTTGTACTTCGCGACGCGCTCGCTCCGAGCGGGAGCGCCCGTCTTGATCTGACCACAATTCGTTGCAACCGCGAGGTCGGCGATGGTGGTGTCTTCGGTCTCGCCAGAGCGGTGCGAGAGGACCGCGGTGTACCCGGCACGGTGCGCCATCGACACGGCGTCCAAGGTTTCAGTGAGTGACCCGATCTGGTTGACCTTGACGAGGATTGAGTTTCCGGCGTGGCGCTGGATGCCGTCCGCAAGACGCTTCGGGTTGGTGACGAACAGGTCGTCCCCCACAATCTGGACCTTGGCACCCAGTTCGGCCGTGATGGCTTCCCACCCGGTCCAGTCATCTTCCGACAGTGGGTCTTCGATAGTGATCAGAGGGTAGGAGGCAACGAGTTCCGAGTAATACGCGACGAGTTCGCCAGAACTGAGTTCGCGGCCCTCGAAACGATACGAGCCGTTCTCAAAGAATTCGGTCGCGGCGACATCGAGACCGAGTGCGATGTCTGTGCCTGGTGTGAAACCGGCCTGAGCGATTGCGTCCATGAGCAGGTCGAGCGCGGCACGGTTGTTGGCGAGGTTCGGGGCGAATCCGCCTTCGTCGCCAAGACCTGTGGCGAATCCCTTGGACTTCAGTTCCGACTTTAGGGCGTGATAGGTCTCGACACCCCAGCGGAGTCCCTCGCTATACGACTCGGCGCCAATCGGCAGAACCATGAATTCCTGAACGTCGACGTTGGTGTCGGCGTGGGCTCCACCGTTGATGACGTTCATCATCGGCACGGGGAGGACGTGGGCGTTGGGTCCGCCAAGGTAGCGGAACAGGGGCAAGTCTGCCGACAGCGCGGCGGCCTTTGCGACGGCCAGTGAAACGCCGAGAATCGAGTTTGCACCGAGTTTCGACTTGTTTTCTGTTCCGTCTGCCTCGATGAGAGCGTCGTCGATTGCGCGTTGTTCACTCGCGTCGAGTCCTTCGATGGCTTCCGAGAGAACGTCAATGACGGCTTCGACGGCCTTGAGCACGCCTTTTCCGCCATAGCGGTTCATGTCCTCGTCGCGCAATTCGTAGGCCTCGAACGCACCGGTTGACGCTCCGGACGGGACAGCGGCCGAGGCAACGGTTCCGTCGTCCAAGACGACATCGACCTCGATCGTGGGGTTTCCGCGCGAGTCGAGAATTTCACGGGCATCGACAAAGGCAATAGCGGACACAGGGTTCTCCTTGGTGGTGGTTAGTTCCAGATTAGGGCGTTAGTCGATGGTCTTCCATTCCAGGGGTTCTCCTGGATTGAGGAAGGCGTATCGACGGAATCCGTCCTTCTCGAGTTGATCGAGAATTGCGCGAGTGTTCTTGGTCTTGTGAACGAGTCGGACGCGTAGCCCCTCCGCAATGAGCGACCTTTTCTGGTCGATGAGTTCGGTCGTCGACAGAGCGGGGTCGTAGATAATCGCGACAGCGTCTGAATCGACGACGGATTCGGTGGCGACGAGGTCGACGAGTCTTTCAAATCCGAGCGAAATCCCGGCGGCGGGAACTTCCGTTCCGAGGAATCGACCGATCATGCCGTCATAACGGCCTCCCCCGCCGAGAGAATATCCGAGGTCGCGGTGGGCGACCTCAAAGATTGCCCCGGTGTAGTAACCCATCCCGCGAACGAGGAACGGGTCGAACACGATCGAGACCCCGTGACCAACAGCTTTGGCAATGTCGGCGAGCTCGGCGACCGCGACGGGCGCAACTCCTGCGGGAAGCGCAGCGGTCATCGCCTCGAGCGTCGGTGCAGAGGTCGGGTTCGAGTGTTGCCCGAGCAGCGCCTCGAGCCCTGTGAGCGCCGAATCGGTCGCCCCACGGTCGCGCAGTTCGGCGAGAACCCCGTCGGCACCGATCTTGTCGAGTTTGTCGAGAGTGATGAGCGCCGAATCGGTATCCGAAAGGCCCAACGCGTCGAGCATGCCGAACAAGATTCGTCGGTCATTGAGTCGAATGGTGGTGCCGGTGACACCGAGTCGGTCGAGGGTCGCGGCCGTTGCCGTGATGAGTTCAACTTCGGCGAGGATGCCCGGCTCGCCGATGATGTCGATGTCGCACTGCACAAACTGGCGGAATCGACCCTTTTGCGGGCGTTCGGCGCGCCACACAGGCGCGATCTGGATGGCGCGGAACACGGGCGGAAGTTCGGCGCGATTAGTCGCATAGAAACGCGTGAGCGGGACGGTGAGGTCGTAGCGCAAGCCCATGTCGACAAGGTCGTCCGTGGATGTTGCTGCAGCGATGTCGTCGGCAGACAGTCCACGCTTGAGGATTCCGAACGCCAACGTTTCGTTGTCGCCACCAAGTCCGGCAGAAAGCCGCGACGACTCCTCGACGACGGGGGTCTCGATTTCGTCGAACCCGTTCGCGCGATATGACTCGCGAATGATGGCGAGAACGCGGTCTCGTGCCGACTTTTCGGCGGGGATGAAGTCGCGCATCCCTCGGGGTGGGTTCACCGTCGCCATTCGCCCATTGTTTCACAGTTCGACGGCGCTCCCCTGAACGCAGGTCACCGCGCGGTTTCAGTGCCACACTGTAGACATGAGCAACGCTGGATTCTTCTCACGACTGTTCGCCTCGATCACGACGTCCATTCGGACGGGGATGTGGTTCACGCTCCTCGTCGTGATGGCGGCAACATCGCTCATCATCGTGGCGCTCACCGTCACCAGCGACGCATCGTCAGCGCCGGGAACGGACGCTGGTCGAATGGCCTTCTCGTTCGTTATCTTCCTCGTTCTCGTCGCCACACTTCTCGGCATACCCACCGTGTTGATTTCGATTCGCGAACAGCTGGGGCAACTTTCGTTCCTACACACCTATCTGTTGAGCGTTGCGGTCGGTTTGTCGTTCGTCGTCGTGGCGGTCCCCGCAATGCTCTGGGCGATTCTGTCAACCGGCGTCGGTGTCGACGTCTGGTTGCCCACACTCGGAGTGACCAAACTCGAAGTCTGGGTCATCGCGCTTCTCGTCGCACTCGCGCACTGGGCACTGAAGTCCGGCAGTGCGGCAACAATCACCGCCTTCGGACTAATCGCGGGCGTGACCCTCGGTCCATTCGTCGTGGTGGCTGCCGCGTCATTCGCTCCACCCATCAAGCAGACCACCGCGAACAGTTTCATCGAATACACGGGCGAAGACCAACCGATTGACCCGGCAACGGGTTACCCAC
>CAIRWJ010000169.1 GCA_903882245.1 uncultured Microbacteriaceae bacterium
ACGGGCTCAACCGCAGCCAGGGCGATTTCCGCCGCAAATTCCGCCACGTTGTACAACTTCCCCACCGCTTCCTTGCGGGCGTCGATGGTTCCGGGGTTCGCGCGGTCCAACAGCGTCGCGGTGACGGTTCCCTCGATCATGTCTGCCGATACGACGACGAGGCCAATTCCGTCCGCCTCGAGCGACGGAATCATGTCGCGCAGCGCGTCTTCACCGGCACGCTTGGACAGCGCAACCGGGAGGTATTCGGGCATGGTGTCGACCGTGCGAATGAAGTGAGCCTGGTGGCTGGTGACGAACACAATTCGCGAGCCGTCGTGAAGAAGCGGTCGCAGGGTCTGCAGCGCGTTCACCTGTGCGTCACGGTTGAGTCGCATCGCGTAATCATCACCCTTACCGGCTTCCATGCCGCCGGACGCGTTGAGCACGAGGATGTCGAGCCCGCCGAACTCTTTCTGCAGAGTATCTCGAAGCGCCGTGATCGAGTCATAGTCGGTCAGGTCGGCTCCGACGACGATTGCTTCCCCACCGTTTTCGCGGATTCCCGCTGCGACCTTCTCGGCACGGACTTCCTTGTCTCGGAAGTTGATCGCGACCTTGGCGCCTGCCTCGGCGAAAAATCCGACGGTTTCTGCACCGATTCCGCGGGACGAACCCGTTACAAAGGCGGTCTTTCCCGCGAGTTGGCCGGGCTTCAAGGGGTTTGCGCTCATGGGCCAAAACTATCACGCAATGTGGGCGTGATACCGTGCCCGCATGACGTTCCGCGCTGCTGATCACCCCTATTTCGCGGGGTCGACTCCTCGCGTGTTTGCTCACCGCGGTCTCCACCTCAATGCACCCGAGAACACGGCGGGCTCATTCCGGGCGGCAATTGCGGCGGGTGCGACCTTCATCGAAACGGACGTCGTCGGGTCGAAGGACGGGTTCGCCATCATTTCGCACGACACGACGCTCGACCGAATATCGACCCGAACCGGACGTGTATCTGACCACACCGCAGCCGAGCTCGCCGATATTGATCTGGGCGGTGAGGGGTTTCTCACGCTCGTACAGGCTTTCGAGCAGTTTCCGACTGCTCGTTTCAACATCGACGTCAAAGACGAGACCGCGATTGATGGTGTCGTTCGAGCGGTCACTGACGCCGAGGCGCTCGATCGTGTGCTCATCACGTCGTTTAGCGCTCAGCGCCGCCGCGCAACCATGACCCGACTGCCGGGCGTTGCGAGCAGTCCGTCGGCGACAGAGTTCCTGGTGATCGCTGCGGCTGCTGCTGTGGGTTTGACCCCTCCTCTCCCCCTCGTTCACGCTCTACAAATTCCCGAACGCGCGAACGGAATCACCTTTGTGACCGAGCAAATGGTCGATCGATATCACCGGGCCGGGCTCGAAGTGCACGTCTGGACCGTCAACGACGAAGCAACGATGAGACGTTTGCTGGAACTCGGTGTGGACGGAATTGTCACGGATCGGGCGGATATCGCGCTCGGCGTGGTCAATTCCTAGATTCATAGCCAATTCTTTACTTTCGCTCAGGAATATCTCGGCGAGTTCTGGCTTTATAAGAGGTAGGCCACGAGCCGAAGGAGAAAACAATGAGCAATAAGCGCATGCGCGGTACACGACTCGGATCAATCAGTTCTGAAACCGAAGAAGGTGTCCAATTTGTCGATCGCCAAAATGTGACCTTCCGAACGTTAGATGGCGAGGAATTTGTCGTCACGTTCATGACCGGCGTAGAACTCCCCTATGACTGGCGTTCGCCCCGGTCGAGCAACATTGGTCGCCGCCTCGATGCCAAGGGCAAGCCGATTCAGGGCGATGACCCCAACGCGCCAACTCCGGCAGCGCCGACGGTGACTCACTGGGAACAGTTGATGAAACGGCGCACGATCGAAGAACTCGAAATCATTCTTCACGACCGCATCATCGCGATGCGTGAGAGCGGCCAACTCGACCTCGGTTCGCTTCGTAAATCGGCCTAACGGCCGAGAATCCAACGGCCAACGCCCCAACCCGTGATTCGGGCGAACGCCTCGAGAACTATCCCGAGGTGCATTTTCGATGTGCCTGACGCGCGTTCGACGAACGTGATGGGATGTTCGATAATCGTTCCCCCATCTGATTCGACGCG
>CAIRWJ010000170.1 GCA_903882245.1 uncultured Microbacteriaceae bacterium
CTTTGACGGTGATCTTGAGGTTGTCGGGTGCGTCGTTGCCCGCGTACGCGAGTCCGACGAGGATTGTGCCGGTTACCAACTGAATCGAGGCACCCCACACCATGATTGTGAAAGGGAAGTTTGACTTGGCGCGCACATTGAGAATGAACGCTCCAACAAGAATTGCCATTCCCGTGAGGTGGATCAGTACGAAGGATTCGGTGATGAGAGGGAGAGCGGTGTTCACGGTGTTTCCTTTCACAAGGCGCATGATGCGCCTGTTGTCATAATACGCTGGCACCATGTCGGAAACCTTTGCATTCCTCGGAACAGGGTCGATGGGTGGCGCAATCCTCGACGGCCTGCGCGCCGCCGACAGTTCCGCTACGGTCCGAGCAACCACCCGAACCTCGTCAGCGAACCGACCCGGCGTTGAATCGAAATCGATCGAGACCGATCCCGGCGCAAACCGTTGGGCGGTCGAGGGTGCATCGCTCGTGATTGTCGGCGTGAAGCCGGCGGCCGTTGTTTCACTTCTTGAGGACATCGCCGATGCGCTCGACCCCGACGCGCTCATCGTGTCTGTCGCGGGGGGAATCACGACCGCGACGATGGAGTCGGTTGTGCCGAACCCTATCGTTCGCTCAATGCCCAACACCCCCGCACTCGTGGGCAAAGGGGTTACAGGAATAGCCGCCGGATCGCGTGCCACCGCCGAACACCTCACCCGTGCTCGCGCCGTGTTCGAACTAGTCGGGTGGGTTCTCGAACTTCCCGAAGACCGAATCAATGCACTGAGCACAATCTCGGGTTCTGGCCCCGCTTATGTCTTCCACGCGATGGAGCAGTGGACGACTGCTGCCCGTGAACTTGGATTTAATGAGGCCGATGCGCGCCACCTCGTGGAGAATACGTTCGCGGGAGCAACGGCCTTGTTGGAGGTCTCTGACGTCGGGCCAGCCGAACTGCGCCGCCGCGTGACCAGCCCGAATGGAACAACCGAGCGCGCAATCGCCGTGCTCGACGACGCTCACCTCGCAGAGATTTATCGGGCTGCGGCCGAAGCCGCACTCGCGCGTGCGGAGGAACTTGCCCGCGAACTCGGTCGCTAGATTCTCACTAGACGTAGGGGAATTACACAGGGAACGTCAAGCCTGGCGAGAGACAGTCGTGATGTGAAACTCACGACCCGAAAGGATGTCTCACATGGCTAAGAAAGACGACGCTGTCGAACAGACAGTCTCACTCAACCGAAAGAAGCTCGTCGCCGCTGGCTGGATTGCCGGCGGAGTGCTTGCGTTCGGAGCGACCTTCGCGGCCGGTGCCGCGCTCGGGCACGTCACCGACGGCCCGCGTGGCGGTGGCGATTTCACCGCCGGACAACCGTCTGGCCCCGGCCACTTCGGTCCCCAGGGCGGACACGGTATGGGTGACGGTGATGGTGATGGTGAACACAACGACAGCACTATGACTCCCGCACCGATGACCACTCCGTAAGTTTGCTCAATTCTCCTTTCTGTGGTGGAGAGACAGGGTATCCCGCAGGGGATGCCCTGTTTTTCGGTCACCGCCGGCGCACCATTCGTCAAGCCCGCGCACACTGGATCGCTCAAGTCGCGCTAGACTCGACGTTATTGTCCATTTGCCGACCAACTGGTCGGACCAGGTAAAGGTGTTCCATGGGTTCCGTTATTAAGAAGCGCCGCAAGCGTATGGCGAAAAAGAAGCACCGCAAGTTGCTTCGCAAGACTCGCCACCAGCGTCGCAACAAGAAGTAGTCGTCCGCGATACCGATGGCCCGCGTCACTGTCGAAATGATGGGGAAGCCAGGTTGCCATCTGTGTGACGATGCTCGATCAATCATGAATTCTGTGCTCGATGAATTTCCGGAAACGGAATTCGTGGAGCACAACATATTGGATGATGCCGAGATGTTTGAAACCTTGAAGAACGAAATCCCCGTCGTTGTGGTCAACGGGCGTCGGCACGCAACGTGGCGTGTGGATGCGAATGATTTTCGGGCCGCGATTGAAAAGGAACTGTTGTGATTCAGCACGCTGTGATGTGGAAACTTGTTGACCTGACTGATGCGGAACGTTTCACCGCAATTGCTCGTTTCGGCACCGAACTGAGGGCTCTCGTGGGCGTTGTCCCGGGACTCGTCAGTATGGCGGTGACGTCAGATGTGCGCGAAATCGATTCCAACTTCGACGTCGCCCTCATTTCCCTCCACGAATCGCGCGACGCGCTCGCGATCTACCAATCGCACCCGGAACACGTGTCGGTTGCGACGTGGTGGGGTTCTTTGGTCGCCCAGCGTGGAGCGGTGGATAGCGAGGTTTGAATGTGCGGCCGATACGCGTCGACACTGAGCGGTGAAGAACTCGGCCACTATTTCCATGCCGACGAAATTGCCGACGTCGAACTGCGCCCGTCATGGAATATCGCCCCGACGACGAATGTGCCAATCGTGGTCGAGAAGCGAGACGGCCGCGCGCGATTGGTGACAACAGCCCGATGGTCGCTCGTGCCGCCGTTCGCGGACAGTCTCACGTTGAAATATCCGACCTTCAACGCCCGCAGCGAAACCGTGACCGAAAAGCCAACGTTCCGCGGTTCTGTTGGGCATCAACGCGCAATTCTTCCCGCCGATGCCTACTACGAGTGGTTGACCGAGGGAAAGGTCAAGACTCCACATTCCGTCACCTCGCCGGCAGGCGAACTCGCGTTCGCGGCGTTGTATTCGTGGTGGCGAGCAGAGCCAGGGAGCGACTGGGTGCTCACCGCAACGATTCTGACAATGCCGGCTCCCGAGCCGATTGCGTGGCTTCATGACCGAACTCCCGTGGTTCTCGCTTCGGAAGACTGGGATTGGTGGCTCAACCGCGCGACGACGGCGGATCAATCGTTCGTCGATGACGCGGTGTCTCGGTCTCGACCTGTGGCCGAGGACCTCGTGGTTCGCGAAGTCGCGCCACTGACCGGGAACGGACCGCACTTGCTCGACCCCGTCTAGCTCAGGCGTTTGTAGACTGGTGCTATGTCGGTCAATGCTGAACTTGTGGGACGTGAGTTTCCGCCCGTCGGCCCATATCTTGTGGGACGAGAGAAAGTGCGCGAGTTTGCTCGTGCAGTGTTCGCGACTAACCCCATCTATCTAGACGCCAACGCAGCGCGCGCTGCCGGCCACGCTGACGTCGTTGCACCACCGACCTTTCCCGTCGTCGTTCAAGAACTCACGCTCGCTCAGTTACTTGCCGAACCTGACGCCAACATCGATTTCTCGCGAGTCGTCCACGGCGACCAGCGATTCACGTATTCACGACCCGTGGTAGCCGGTGACGAACTCACCGCGACCCTGTCGGTTACGAGCGTCAAGACCCTCGGCGGGCACGCGATGGTTACCTCCGAAAGCGTGATGACCGATGCGAAGGGCGATCATGTCGTCACCGCAATTTCCACGCTCGTCGTCCGAGGGGACGAATAGCCATGACATCGGGACTCACTGTCGGTGACGTGGTCACCACAAACACCATCCACCTCGACCGCGGAGCGCTCGTTCGCTACGCGGGAGCGAGCGGCGACTTCAACCCCATCCACTACCGCGACGACATCGCCCAGTCCGTCGGCCTGCCAGGCGTTCTTGCCCACGGGATGTTGACGATGGGGCTCGCGATACAACCCGTGCTCGAGTTTCTCGAAACGAAGGGTCGCGTCATCGACTACGGCGTTCGATTCACCCGGCCCGTGCTCGTCGATGCGGCGAAGGGCGCCGATGTCACCGTCGAAACGAAAGTCGGGTCCGTCATGGACGATGCCGTCCGATTCGACCTCACGGTGACGTTCGGCGGGGAAACCGTTCTCGGAAAAGCCCAGGTTCAGGTCGTTTTTGACTAACACGGCAGAATTCCGCGACCTCACCACAATTCGGGTCGGGGGAACGATCCCCGATTTCCGCGAGCCGACAACGCGCGCCGATCTCATCGAAACGTTTCGCGACGTTAGTTCGGGACGCGATCCGTGGTTCCTTCTCGGCGGCGGATCAAACATCGTGGTGTCGGACGAACCGTTCGACGGAACAGTGATTCGCATATCGACTCGGGGCATCGACCGTGAAACGGACGGGGAACGGGTACTGGTCACCGCTCAGGCCGGCGAGCCGTGGGACGAATTGGTGGAATGGACCGTGGCCAACGGGCTGGCCGGGCTGGAAGCGCTGAGCGGAATCCCCGGAACCGTCGGCGCAGCACCGATTCAGAACATTGGAGCATATGGCGCTGAACTCGCCGACACCCTTGACTCACTCCAATTCGTTCCGGCGGGACGAGGCGACGTCGTCACACTTCGACCCGACGCCCTGAATTTCGGATACCGACAGTCGTCACTGAAAGATGGCCTCGACGGTCTCGTGGCGTCGGTGACGTTCGCCCTGACGCCGTCGGAAACATCGACCCCAATCAAGTTCGAGCAGCTCGCTAACGCACTCGGAGTCGAACTTGGCGCAACCGTGGCGCTCGCCGAAATCCGACGAGCGGTCCTCGAACTGCGTTCGAGTAAGGGAATGGTAATCAGCGATGACCCCGATTCGGTCAGTGTCGGTTCGTTCTTTACGAATCCTGTCGTGTCGGAGGAGTTGTCGCGCTTGTTGCCGACCGACGCCCCCCGCTTCCCGCTTCGCGAAGAGCGCGCGCCACGAGTTGTTCCGCTGGGCATCGAACCCGAATTTGTTGACTACGACACCGAGTCGCACGGCGTCAAGCTCAGCGCCGCGTGGCTCATTGAGCGAGCGGGTATTGGCAAGGGTTTCGCGCTCGCTGGCAGCGACGCGGCACTGTCGAGCAAACACACCTTGGCCATCATTAACCGCGGCGAGGCCACGACCAACCAGGTGCTTGAATTGGCGCGCTACATCACGATTCGTGTTCACGACACGTTCGGCATAATGCTCGAACCCGAACCGACGATGATTGGTTTCGACTAGGCGAACAGTTTCTGCAAGCGCTGGATTCCTTCGAGCAGTTCGTCGTCGCCGAGGGCGTAGGCGAAACGCAAATAGCCGCTAGGGCCGAATGCCTCACCAGGAACGACCGCGACCTCGGCGGTGTCGAGAATGTAGTCGGCGAGTTGCAGTGTTGAGTCGATGCGCTGACCGCCCCATTCGCGTCCGAGCAAGGCCGTGACGTCGGCGTAAACATAGAACGCGCCTCCCGGCTCGGGGACGACGAATCCTTCGATCTTGGACAGTTCGGTCACCATGACCGCCCGTCGTCTAGCGAATGCCTTCTTCATGTCGTCGACCACGGACTGGTCGCCGTTCAGTGCCGCGATCGCCGCACGCTGCGAGATGTTGGACACGTTGCTCGAGAGGTGCGACTGCAGGTTGGATGCGGCAACCGTGACATCGGCGGGGGACACCATCCAGCCAAGACGCCACCCGGTCATCGCGTAGGTCTTCGCGACACCGTTCACGAGAATCGTCTGGTTCGCCAGCTCGGGGACAGCCTCGAGGATTGACATCGCGTGATCGCCGTCGTAGGTGAGGTTCTGATAAATCTCGTCCGAGATGACCCACAATCCGTGTTCGAGAGCCCACTGTCCAATTGCACGGGTCTGCTCGGCGTCGTAGACGGCACCTGTCGGGTTTGAGGGCGACACGAACAGCACGACCTTGGTCTTGGGGGTGCGAGCGGCTTCGAGTTGTTCGACCGTGACGCGGTAACCGGTGTCTGCCCCGGCGAACACGTCGACCATCACACCTCCGGCTAGGGCGATGACTTCGGGGTACGTCGTCCAGTACGGCGCGGGGACCAGCACCTCATCGCCTTCATCAAGGAGCGCCTGGAACGCTTGATAGACCGCCTGTTTGCCACCGTTCGTGACGATGACCTGGGACGCAGAGACGGCGATACCCGAATCACGGCGCGTTTTCTGTGCGATTGCTTCCCGCAATTCAGGTAGGCCTGCAGCCGGTGTGTACCGGTGGTTCTTGGGGTCGATGACCGCGGCAACCGCGGCCTCAACAATGTGCTCGGGTGTAACAAAGTCGGGCTCTCCCGCACCATACGAAATGATGGGGCGGCCTTCAGCCTTGAGGGCCTTGGCTTTCGCATCAACCTTTAAGGTCGCGCTTTCGGCGATTGCGCCAATGCGCTTGGACACTCGTGTTTTCGGTTCAGTCACGCATCCAGATTAGTCTCCATTGGGCGGTGAGACCTCGCTTTGGAGATTGGGCTGTGCTGGCATACACTTGGTTTTTGGTGCCAAACACCATGCTTCGTCGTGCCATCAGGCAGAAGGCAAAGCCGGTGTTCACGCACAGGGCGGTGGCTCAATTGGTAGAGCAGCGGTCTCCAAAACCGCAGGTTGCAGGTTCGAGTCCTGTCCGCCCTGCGAATGTCGGGCCACCGACATCCACATCAAATCGAAAGGCAACATCGTGACTGACGAAATCACTGCCGTCTCTGGCGCCGAACGTGGCGAGCGGAAGAAGAGCATTTTCGGCCGTATCGCGCAGTTCATGCGCGAGGTTGTCACCGAACTGCGCAAGGTCGTCGCCCCGACCCGCAAGGAACTCATCACCTACACCTCGGTGGTTCTCGTTTTCGTCATCATCATGATGGCTCTCATCTCAAGCATCGACATCGTGATCGGAACCCTGACGGGTTTCGTCTTCGGTAACGGCACCCTCCCGTGGGCCAACTAGGAATAAAGGACTAAACGACGTGACCGAAAACCAATTTGACGATATTGACCTGTCGGCTGCCGCAGTCGACCCTGAGGCGGACGCAATCGTCGATGATGCTCTTGACATTGATTCGGCTGCCGAAGCAATCGCAGCGGATGAAGCGACTCACGACGAAGCGGAAGTTACCGCCGAACACGACGGTGCTGCTGAAGCGCCGGCGGAGCCCGAAGAGGACCCCTACGCAGAATTCAAGAAGGAACTTCGCCGCAAGCCCGGTAACTGGTACGTCGTCCACTCGTATGCGGGTTACGAGAAAAAGGTCAAGACCAACATCGAGAACCGCGTGCTCGCAATGAACATGCAGGACGACATCTTTGAGGTCGCCGTCCCGCTCGAAGACATCGTCGACATCAAGAACGGTCAGCGCAAGCTCGTCACGCGCGTTCGCGTTCCCTCCTACGTCCTCGTTCGAATGAACCTCAACGAAGACTCGTGGTCGACAGTTCGCCACACCCCCGGTGTGACGGGCTTCGTTGGCAACGCCCACAACCCGATCCCGCTCTCGCACCAGGATGCGTTCGACATGCTCAAGACGGAAGCACCCATCGAAGGTGCACGTTCCGCTGGCGGACTCAAGACGGCGGGCAAGCGCGACATCACGGTGACGACCGACTTCGAGGTCGGCGAAACCGTCGGCATCAAGGAAGGTGCGTTCGCGGGGCTTCAAGGAACAATCCACGAGATCCACCTCGATTCCGGCAAGCTCTCGATCTTCATCAATGTCTTCGGTCGTGACACGGCCGTCGAGTTCACCTTCAGCCAGGTGGAAAAGCAGTAATCAGAATTACCACCCGACGCACAAGGCGCCGGCGTGGGAGCGCGTGACACCCGTCACGCACGACAGTAAGGAAAGAAAATGGCAGCAAAGAAAAAGGTCACCGGCCTCATCAAGCTCCAGATCCAGGCCGGCGCGGCGAACCCCGCTCCTCCCATCGGTCCGGCGCTCGGTCAGCACGGTGTCAACATTATGGAGTTCTGCACCGCGTACAACAACGCGACGCAGGACAAGCGTGGAAACGTTATTCCTGTCGAGATCACGGTGTACGAGGACCGTTCGTTCACGTTTATCCTCAAGACCCCGCCCGCAGCCGAGCTCATCAAGAAGGCCGCCGGAGTCGCCAAGGGTTCCTCGACACCGCACACGGTCAAGGTCGCAAAGTTGACCAAAGACCAACTGCGCTCGATTGCCGAGCAGAAGCAGGTTGACCTCAACGCCAACGACGTCGAGGCAGCCGAGAAGATCATCGCCGGCACCGCCCGTTCCATGGGCATCACGGTCGAATAACCACTTTCCACTTGCGGGAGAGCCGCCAGGCTCACGACACCGCGATTCTCTGAAGGAGAACAACATCATGGCTAAGAAATCCAAGGCGTACAACGCCGCCGTCGCCCTTCTCGAGGAGGGTAAGTTTTATTCGCCGGTTGAAGCGGTTGACATCGCCAAGCAGACCGGTTCCGCAAAGTTCAACTCGACCGTCGAGGTCGCACTGAAGCTCGCTGTCGACCCTCGCAAGTCCGACCAGATGGTTCGTGGAACCGTCATGCTTCCTCACGGCACGGGCAAGACTGCGCGCGTCATCGTCTTTGCGACGGGGGCCGCGGCTGAAGCCGCTCTCGCCGCCGGTGCCGATGAGGTGGGTGGAGTCGAACTCATCGACAAGGTTGCGGGCGGATACACGTCGTTTGACGCAGCCGTCTCGACACCCGAACTCATGGGCCAGGTCGGTCGTCTCGGAAAGGTTCTCGGACCCCGAAACCTCATGCCGAACCCCAAGACCGGAACCGTCACGCCGGACCCGGCGAAGGCAGTCACCGAGATCAAGGGCGGAAAGATCGAGTTCCGCGTCGACAAGCACTCGAACGTCCACTTCATCGTGGGCAAGGCATCGTTCTCGGCTGACCAGCTTGGCGACAACTTCCGTGCTGCTCTCGAAGAAGTTCAGCGCGTGAAGCCGTCATCGGCGAAGGGTCGTTACATTCAGAAGGCGACCATTTCGACGACGTTCGGCCCGGGCATCCCGCTCGACGTCAGCGCACTCTAGGTTCGTATCGCTCACAAACGCCTCGGCTTCGGCCGGGGCGTTTGTGCATTTCACGTTGGAAATACAGAACTTGTTAGGCAAATTCATAGGAAATTGAGGAAACTGGAGGGGTGACCCTAGAAAACATTGCACTCATCAAGCCGGACGGCAAACCCGTACGGGCACTCGTTGTCGATGATGAACCCGCCATTTCAGAGCTCGTTTCGATGGCCCTTCGCTACGAAAAATTTGAGGTTCGCATCGCGGCGAGTGGGCGTGCCGCCGTCGCCGAGGCCAAGGATTTCAACCCCGACATCATCGTGCTCGACATCATGCTTCCCGATTTCGACGGGCTCGAGGTGATGCGTCGCATTCGTGCCGACAACGCTGACGTCCCCGTCCTGTTCCTTACTGCGAAGGATGCCGTCGTTGATCGTGTCGTCGGTTTGACGGCGGGTGGGGATGATTACGTCACCAAACCCTTTTCGGTCGAAGAATTAGTCGCTCGTATTCGTGGAATCGTGCGGCGGTCCATCCTGGCGAGCGAAGTACAAGAAGATCCTGAAATCGTTGTCGGCGACCTCATCCTTAACGAAGAAACCTATGAGGTTTTCCGCGGTGATTCTCGCGTCGAGCTCACCGCAACGGAATTTGAACTGCTGCGATACCTCATGCGAAATCCCAAGCGCGTCCTGTCCAAAGCCCAGATCTTGGATCGTGTCTGGTCGTACGACTTTGGTGGGCGCTCGTCTATTGTTGAGATTTACATCTCGTATCTGCGAAAGAAAATCGACACGCTGGGCCCGGCGATGATTCACACCGTTCGAGGCGTCGGATACGTATTGCGCCCGGTGGATTAGCCGATGTTTACCGGTTGGCCATTACGCAAGCGACTCATTTTCTCGAGCGCGGTGTTGACGGCACTCGCTGGTCTCGCCATCGGTGCTGCAACGATGATTGGCGTCCATGCGTACATGATTGGCCAACTCGATGAAGAGCTCATATCGGCCGCACAACGAATTCAGGATCCTGACGGCACGCCGCGCGATGTGGGCGTTCACCTTGACGGGCCGGGAATGGCCGTAGGAACGGTGATTGCGGCAATTGATCCCGCCGGAACGGTGTCTGCGATTTATTTGGATGCGCGGGCCAATCGCCAGTCGTTCACCGAACAACAACTCTCGAGCATCCCGGTGAGCGGCTGGAACAGCTTTATTCGGGACGTGCGAATAGCGCAGGCAGGCGATTACCGCATGGCTGTCGTGGGCAACGTCAGAGGAAGCACCGTTCTGCTGGGGTTTCCGACCGCTGCAATCGATCGTGTCGTCGGACGAATCGGAACATTTTTGGGCTTTCTCATCGCGGGAATCGTTTCTCTCGTCGTCATCGTCGGTCGGCAGAGCGTCGACATCGCCCTGCGCCCATTGGAAAAGATGCGAGAGACGGCGCGACGCATTTCGGGGATGCAACTTGCGGTCGGAGACGCTGATCTCACGGAACGCGTGACCATTGATGACGCAGACACCGAGGTGGGTCAATTGGGCAGTGCGTTCAACCACATGCTTGACAACGTTGACGAGGCCCTCACCTCCCGTCGCAATAGCGAAGCCAAGGTGCGACAGTTTGTATCGGACGCTAGTCACGAACTACGCACTCCACTCACGGCGATTCGCGGTTATTCGGAATTGACCAGGCGACAGGAGATGGAGATGTCCGATGATCTGCGCCACGCGTTGGGTCGAATCGAATCGGAATCCGTTCGCATGTCTGCGCTCGTCGAAGACCTGTTGTTGCTCGCGCGACTCGACGAAGGGCGCGAGCTCGAGTTAGCACCGCTTGACGTGTCGAAATTGGTCAAGGATGCGGTCAAAGATGCTCAGGTGGCCGGGCCCGATCACGCTTGGAAAGTCACGACCGTCCGCGGAGCGACCATCGCCGCCGATCGCGACCGTTTTTATCAGATTCTCGTCAACCTGCTGGCGAACGCTCAGACCCACACTCCTGCGAAAACGATTGTCACCACGTCCGTTGGGACGACAGATAATTCCGTTGTCATCACCATCGCCGACAACGGGCCAGGGATTCCTGACGAGATACGAGCCAACTTGTTCGAACGATTCGCCCGAGCCGATACCTCGCGCGCCCGCGCCACCGGTTCAACGGGACTTGGGCTCGCAATTGTTGAGGGACTGGTGCGCGCCCACAGGGGAACTATTCTGGTCGAAAGTGCACCGGGCAACACACGATTCGTTGTCACTATCCCTCGACTGATTGTCGGCTGATTTGCGTCGTCGGGTTTGCACCGTGTAACCTGAGAGAACCGAAGACCGCTGGTTGTTTCGAACGCAAGTTGGGAACCAAAGTCTCACCCCGGTGAGGACCCGCGCAGGCGAATGAAGTTCCCCAGTGAAAGCTGTTCAACTCCGTGCGTTTGCGCCGGAGTTTTTTTGTTGCCAGCGGCCGTCGGTTCCGTATTCAAACACAAGGAGCACCATGGCGAACAAGGAAGCAACAATCGCCGAGATTTCGGAAGCAATCCGAACCTCGAGCGGTGTACTGCTCACCGAGTACCGCGGACTCACGGTTGCACAGCTCAAAGAGCTGCGCGGAAATATCCGTGCGAACGCGTCGTACGCCGTGGTGAAGAACACGCTGGCCAAGCGGGCATTCAACGCGGAAGGCATCAGCTCGTTCGATGCCGAACTCGTCGGACCGACCGCTATTGCCTTCGTTCACGGCGACACTGTCACCGTTGCGAAGTCCCTGCGTGACTTTGCCAAGGCAAACCAACACCTCATCATCAAGGGAGGCTTCTTCGACGGAGCACCCCTCACTGCTGCCGAGGTAACCAAGCTCGCCGATCTCGAGACACGAGAGGTCCTGCTTTCCAAGTTTGCAGGCGCTGTCAAGTCCTCGCTCTTCGGCGCTGCCTACATGTTCAACGCACCGCTTGCACAGGCCGTTCGCGCGGTCGACGCGTTGCGTCAGAAGCAGGAAAACGCGTAACTAGCGCGATTTCGACAACCCCACAAACAAGGAGATAATCATGGCTAAGCTCAGCGCAGATGCCCTCATTGAGGCATTCAAGGAGCTCTCGCTCATCGAACTCTCGGACTTCGTCAAGAAGTTTGAAGAGGTATTCGAGGTAACCGCTGCTGCACCCGTTGCTGTTGCCGCTGCTGCACCCGCAGCCGGTGGCGCTGCTGGTGGCGGCGAAGCTGCAGAAGAGAAGGACTCGTTCGACGTCGTCCTCGAAGCTTCTGGCGACAAGAAGATCCAGGTCATCAAGGAGGTCCGTGCACTCACGAACCTCGGCCTCGGAGAAGCAAAGGCACTCGTTGATGGCGCACCTGCGACCATCCTCGAAGGCGCCAACAAAGAGACCGCTGACAAGGCAAAGGCTGCTATCGAAGAAGCCGGCGGAACTGTCACGCTCAAGTAGGTTTCGACTTACCCTTTCGGGGCGTCACCTCCGGGTGGCGTCCCGATTTTTATGCGCGGGCGTCGACGACCCAGTCCAATCCGAGAGCAATCAGTGTCCTGTCGGCGGTGAAGAAGGTCGTATTCGGTCGCGATGCGGCTTGAGCGAAAATCATGCGGTCAAACGGGTCGTGGCGCATCAGCGAGGGAAAACGCGCAACGGATCGCGAAGCGACGTAGTCAAACGGTTCAATCTCGATCGCCATTGACGCGAAGCGCTCACTGAGGTCTCCAAATTCGGGAGCCCGGCCAAGGATGTGTTTGATTTCAAGTTCCGCAAACGACAGGCTTGATACCGCGCGTTGATGATGCCGGTTGATGTGCGCCACAAGCGCTGATGACAATCGATGAGGGTCTTTTGCCAGCCAATAAGCGACGTGGGTGTCGAAAAAGGCGCGGATCAATTGTCAAAGTTCTTGTCACGGAACAGCGAATTGAACTCGACGTTCAATGCGTCCCATTCCTCGTCGGACACGTCGGGCAGCAAGTCGTGCGCGAAACCAGGCACAATCGGCGGCGGGAGAAGTTCATCGATTTTCACAAGCTTGATTATCGGCTTTCCCGCGCGCGCGACGACGATTTCTTCCCCAGCCTCGACCGCGGCGATGATCTTGGAGAAGTGGGTTTTCGCTTCGTGCACGTTGACTTGACGGGACATAATCAGATTGTACGCTGATTAGTCCACTTAGTCCACTTAGTCCATTTCTGGACTGTTCGGTTACTGTTCGCGCAGTCCCCACGGTTGACCGTAGCCACCGTCTGCTTCCGGGGCGGCCATGAGGTCGAGGAAAGGTTTGGCATCAAATGCCTCCGGACCGAGGACACCCGAGCCCTCCCATTGGCCCGTGGCCAACAATTCGAGAGCAATGACGGGGTTGAGCGCGGTCTGCCAGACAACGCACTGCGTATCGTATTCGGCCATCGTCCACTCATTGTCGGACACGTGGTACAGGTAGACCTCGCGGGGTTTGCCGTTCTTGCCGATTCCGGTCACCCACACGCCGGCACATGTTTTTCCCTTCATGCGCGGACCAATAGTCGCGGGATCGGGCAACGCGGCGGCGACGACGTCACGCGGTGAAACCTCGACTGGCCCATTGGCACTTCGAACCCGAATTGGGTCATTCGAATCGAGATGAAGGCTGTGAAGGGTTTTCAGAACGCCAATGAACTCATCGCCGAGTCCGTACTTGAACGTCACCCGCTTGGCCGGGAGCCAGCGCGGCATCATGAGTACCTCTTCGTGTTCGACGTTGACACATTCGACCGGTCCGATACCTTCGGGGAAATCAAACACCTCCGGTTCGCTAAACGGTGGTGTCGTGAACCAACCCCGGTCCTTCTCCCAGATGACCGGTGGATTGAGGCATTCTTCGATCGTCGTCCAAATACTAAAGCTGGGCGCAAAAATTTCATTGCCCTCGTCATCTAATACGACGAGGTTCGCGCCGTCACGGGTTCCCAGCTCATCGACCTCACTGAACAAATGGTCGACGGCATATCGAGCAAACACGTTCGACATTCCCGGTTCGACGCCGATGCCGACTAGGGCGAGTTGCTTCGATTTCTCCCACTCGCCCGATGCAGCGAATTGCTCGTCTCCGAGTTTCACGCCTGTCTCGGAGTAGGGATTGGTTGGGTGGGGGTGAGACAGGCTCATCGCCATGTCGAGGTAACCGGCACCCGCGGCTTTTGCCCCGGCAAAGATTGCCTGCACGAATTTCGGCTCGACGGCGTTCATGACGTGGGTCACGGAGTGGCGGCGCGCGACCTCGGCGACCACGTCCGCGTTTGATGCGTCGATTTGATCTGGCACGAATCGCACAGCGACCTCATCACCGTGTTTGCCTCGAATCCATTCAATGGTTCGCTCGGCGCGGGACTTGTCGTAATCGGTGACGATGATGGTTTCAAAAAAGGATCGTCGAGCGGCGATCTTGGCGATTGCGTCGCCCACACCGCCGGCGCCAACAAGGAGGATACGCATGACTTAAGGTTACCCTTGCGGGGGCTTACGCGGGGGGCGCCTTAGCCCACCCGTCGTTCGACATTTGAATCCACGACGATTCGGCGGCGAATCCGACCTTTTCGTAAAGACGGAGCGCCCCGGACTCGTTCGCGGTGTCGACGCCAAGTTCGACACTGTCGAATCCACGGGAGGCGCAATAGGCAATTCCGTGTCGGAGTAGCGCCTCACCGTAACCGTGTCCAACGTCATCCTGACTCACGCCGAGTGCGGAAATGTATCCACGCCGCTCCTCGATGAATTCATCGGTGCATTGGCAAAACCCAACCGTCCGGCCATCAACGGAGGCGCGGAAGATCCCATTCGGGTCGAAAGTATTCTCTGCTAACGCCAATTTGATCCATGAATCGAAGGGTCGAGCTTGAAAGCCGAAGTGGTTCTGAAAAGAATCTTGGTGGATTCGATGCCAGTCGCGTTGTTGATCGGGGTCTGCGGCATCAAAAGGTTCGATCACGAGTCCAACTATTTGGGTGCTCGCGAAATCTGTTGGAATGGGCATTCGCATCGTGAAATATCGACGCAGAAGCGTAAAGCCGAATTTTGCCCACCCGTCGGTGAGCTCGGTGTCGAGAACATTCGCGCCTGGCCACATCGCCCAGTCGGGGTGTTCGTCTCGTGCCTTCGCGATAGTCCAGCCAATGATTTCATCCACATTTTTCACGTTGGCCGATACGTAGACGTCGGTGTAAAAGCGCTTTTTGAGCGCATCCGGATGCAAATTGACAACCGCGGCAAACGGCGAGACCTCGTCGATTTCCAGCAAATAGGTGGGACTCTCGTCTGCGTATCCATTCATGAAATCAGCGGTTCCGTCGTGGCTCATCATGCTCGCGGCCGGGTCTACCGCAAACTCGTGTGCGTTGATGAGCGCCGCTACTGCGGTGGTGTCGGCGGCGGTCGCCTCGCGAACTGACGTGATCAAAAGTTTCTCGTTTCCGGAATCCGTGGGTCGGCAATTGACCCCGTTATACCTGAAAATCCTATTCGTTGCCTCTCACGCGGATGGACGCAACACTAGTCAGTTTTTGTTGACGCTGGTACGGTCAAGCAGAACGAGGGTTCAAGTGCAATTGCACGCAGTGTGTTGTGCAAGTGAACGGCCCTAAACAAAGGAGACCACAAATGGCAACAGGAGTCACTCAGATTGACAACGGCGTTTTCCGGGTAACAAAGTGGACTATCGAGCCCAACGACGCGATTCCGATGCACGTGCACGAATTCGAATACGTGGTGGTTCCATTGGTCAATGACGTTATGCAGGTGCGAACGGTCGATGGCGCAGAAGTCAGCGCAGAGATTCGGATCGGCGAAAGCTATGCCCGCCC
>CAIRWJ010000171.1 GCA_903882245.1 uncultured Microbacteriaceae bacterium
CAGTTCGGCCCTCGCTGATTGCGGCCTGAAGAATCCGTTTCGCGTCGGGCGCAAGCGTACCGCGCAAAACGAGGTCGTCCAACGTTCGCACCGCTGTCGAAAACTTTCGGATGTTGAGACTCCAGTGTTCCTTGGTGATCGGCGGAATAACGACGTGCAATCGCGAGCCGTCCGGCAAGGACGCATCAACAAATGGTTGGGAAACGTCCACGCGTCGACCGCTACGGCGCAACATGCGTTCAACGAGTGTTCGCATTTCGTCCGTCGCCAGGTTCGCGGGAATCCGCTCGTGGCGACCCGAACGCGCAACGAAGACTGCGCTCGCGTCGTTAATCCAAATCTCTTCGACGGAGGGATCGTCAAGGTGTGGTTGCAAAACTCCATATCCTGAAACCCGATGTGCGACATCGGATTCGGAAAACTCCGCAGCGTCTGCTTCGCCCAGTGCGCGTTCATTGGCGCGCTGAACTTCTGTCGTAATTGCACGCCCAAGGTCATCGCCAGACATGACGGCACGCCGAACTCGGTCAACGATCGAATCGGTTGAGGTCATTCCCCCATCATGGCGCTCACCGTTTCTGCGCCACGAACGTTGTCCACAGAGTTACGCGTGTGGGAGGAAGGTGTACTTCGTCGTGAGATATTCCTCGATGCCTTCGGCAGACCCTTCGCGGCCGACGCCCGACTGCTTGACTCCACCGAACGGACCGGCGGCGTTCGAGACAAGTCCCGTGTTGAGCCCCATCATTCCCGTCTCGAGCTTTTCAATGAGGCGATGTCCGCGGTGAAGGTCGTTTGTGAATGCATACGAGATGAGTCCGTATTCCGTGTCGTTCGCCATACGAATGACCTCGTCTTCAGTGTCAAATTCAATGACGCCCAGAATCGGACCAAAAATTTCTTCACACATGAAGCGCGTATCGGCGTGAACGTTCGAGATGACCGTCGGCTGAAAGAACGTTCCCGGTCCTTCTACCCGCTGGCCACCGGTGAGCACCGTTGCACCAAGCGCCACCGCGTCGTCAACGAACGCCTGGCTCGAGACGACAGCGTTCTCGTCGATGAGGGGTCCGATCGTGACGCCTTCTTCGGTTCCGCGACCAATCTTCATCGCGGCGACGCGCTCGGCTACTTTCGCGGAGAACTCTGCGGCGACACCCTTCTGCACGAAGACTCGGTTAGCTGCGGTGCAGGCCTGACCGATATTGCGGAACTTAGCGATCATGACGCCGTCGACTGCCTTGTCGATGTTGGCGTCGTCGAACACGATGAACGGAGCGTTTCCGCCCAGTTCCATGGACGTGCGCAGAACATTGTCGGCCGCCTGTTTCATGAGAACTTTACCGACCTGGGTCGAACCCGTGAACGAGATTTTACGAAGGCGCGGGTCCTGAATGATGATGGGCGACACGTCGCGTGAACGGCTCGTGGTGATGACGTTGACGACACCCTTCGGCACTCCAGCCTCTTCGAGAAGAGCGGCGAACGCAAGCGTCGTGAGCGGGGTGAGCTCGGCTGGCTTGATAATCGCGGTGCACCCAGCCGCAATCGCCGGAGCGACCTTGCGGGTTGCCATCGCGATGGGAAAGTTCCACGGCGTGATGAGGAACGACGGACCGACCGGGCGCTTCGAAACAATCATTGTTCCGGTACCCTCGGGATTCGAACCGTAGCGACCATTGATGCGGACTGCCTCTTCTGAGAACCAGCGAAGGAATTCACCGCCGTACGTGACTTCGCCCTGAGCTTCGGCAAACGGCTTTCCCATTTCCATTGTCATGAGTAGTGCGAATTCGTCGCGGCGTTCGATGAGGAGTTCCCAGGCCTTGCGAAGAATTTCGCCTCGCACACGCGGAGCCGTGTTGCCCCATGATTCCTGAACAGCGGACGCCGCATCCATCGCCTTCTTCGCGTCGGCTTCCGACGCGTTCGCGATTGTGGCGAGGTGCTCGCCGGTTGCGGGGTCAGAGACGGTTAAGGTTTTGTCGCCCTCAGCATCAACCCAGTCACCCCCGATAAACAATTGCTTGGGTACTGAGGCGAGGATGTCTTTTTCGGAGCGCACGCTGTTGTTTCCTTTCACCGATCGGGCGTCGAGGCCCAACCAACCGAACGACTCGTGTTTTTACACTATTGGGCGAAGACCAGTGCAACTCTACGCCACAAAAATACCCCCGTTAGAATGGTGAACTACGCGGGTGTGGTGAAATTGGTAGACACGCAGGATTTAGGATCCTGTGCTTCGGCGTGTGGGTTCGAGTCCCTCCACCCGCACAATCGAAAGGAACGACATGATCAGCGCCGCAGGACTGTTCGACCCCGCCGCACTCATTGAAAGCGCGGGAAACTGGGGGCTGCTGATTGTCGGCGCCATCGTTTTCGTCGAGACGGGACTCCTCATCGGGTTCATGCTCCCCGGCGATACGCTGCTGATCGTTGCGGGTGTCCTCACCTACACCGGCACTATTCCGCAGCCCATCGGGATTGTTGCCGCGATAATTTTTGCGTGTTCCGTTCTGGGAAACCAATTGGGGTACCAAATCGGCCGCGTTGGTGGACCCGCAGTCTTTAAACGCCAAGAGGGCGGATTACTGTCACACAAGAGCGTCGAG
>CAIRWJ010000172.1 GCA_903882245.1 uncultured Microbacteriaceae bacterium
CCCGGGCCGATTCGATCGTCAGATTCAAGTTGACGCTCCTGACTCGAAAGGTCGCGCCAAGATTCTCGCGGTTCATTCGAAGGACAAACCAATGGCAAAGAACGTTGACCTCGAGGTTCTTGCGCGCAAGACTCCCGGGTACACCGGTGCAGACCTCGCCAACGTCATCAACGAGGCTGCGCTTCTCACGGCTCGACAGGGCAAGACCGAATTGACGAACGAAATTCTCGACGAGGCCGTTGACCGTGTCATGGCCGGACCGCAGAAACGGTCGCGGATCATGAAGGACAAGGAACGGCTCATTACCGCGTATCACGAAGGTGGTCACGCTCTGGCGGCGGCCGCAATGCGACAGACCGACCCGGTGACGAAGGTCACGATTCTTCCCCGTGGACGCGCTCTGGGTTACACGATGGTGATGCCACTCGACGATAAGTATTCGATTACCCGCAACGAACTGCTCGACCAGTTGGCATATGCGATGGGCGGCCGAGTCGCCGAAGAAATCGTCTTCCACGACCCAACAACGGGTGCGTCGAACGACATCGAAAAGGCGACCGGAATCGCTCGCCGCATGGTCACCGAGTTCGGAATGTCTACGGTGGTGGGGTCCGTGAAATTGGGCTCGGGCTCTGGAGAGATGTTCCTTGGTCGTGACGTTGGGCACCAGCGCGATTACAGCGACGGTGTCGCCGAACGGGTTGACGCCGAGGTTCGTGCACTCATCGACACAGCGCGTGACGAGGCATGGACAGTGCTGACGGCCAACCGACCAATTCTCGACCAGCTCGCGAAGGAACTGCTCGAGAAGGAAACGCTCGACCACAATCAGCTTGCGACGATTTTCGCCAAAGTCAAGAAACTGCCCGCACGTCCGGTGTGGAAATCAAACCCCAAGCGACCAGTGTCGACAAAGGGGCCGATTAAGGTTCCGGCGCGCATCGCGCTCGATTCGGACGCGTCGACAACGGCTAAGTCGACCGCGAAGACGAAGCCCGCTGCACAAGCAAAGCCCGCCGCCAAGGTCAAGTCCACAACCGCCGTAAAGCCCGTGGCCAAGCGGACGAAGCCGGCCTCGAAGTAGTTTTATGGCCATCGATCGGGACCGCATCGCCGCGGCTGTGAGGGAAATCCTTGTGGCCATCGGCGAGGACCCATCTCGTGACGGATTGCGCGAGACGCCCGTTCGAGTCGCCGACGCGATGGCAGAACTTTATGCGGGCGTCGGCGCGGACGCGACCGCGGGGCTGCGCGATAGCGCGTCGACCGCTGATGTTGTGTCGCATGACCCCGTCATCGTCCGCGACCTCTCTTTCCGTTCGATGTGCGAACACCACCTGTTGCCGTTTCACGGCGTCGCCCACATCGCGTATGAACCAACCGACACGGTCGTCGGTCTTGGGCGCTTGGCTCGAGTGCTTGACACGATTTCATCCCGACCCCAGGTTCAGGAACGAATCGGTATCGAGATCTGTGACGCGCTTACGGCCGGCGTCGGAGCGAGCGGAGCGCTCGTTGTTCTCGACGCTCGTCATGATTGTGTCTCGGCTCGTGGAGCCAAGCAGACCGAGGCATCGGCCGTCACCGTCACCGCGACAGGAAGCTTTGCGGTCGAACCGACCCGTTCCGCGCTCCTCACCCTGATCGGCCGGGGAGATGGCTAACCGTCCACTCGTCTTTGGTGTCCTCAACGTGACACCGGATTCGTTCAGCGATGGAGGGCTGTGGGATTCGCCCGACAGTGCAATCGAGCACGCGCGCGCGATGGTGGCGGACGGCGCAGACGTCATCGACATCGGCGGGGAATCAACTCGCCCAGGCGCTGCTCGAATCGACCATGGCGAAGAGCGCCGGCGAGTCGAACCCGTGATTCGCGCCCTTGTGTCCGCGGGGATTTCGGTGTCGCTCGACACGATGCGGGCTGACACCGCACGGCGTGGAATCGACCTTGGCGTCGATTACATCAACGATGTGTCAGGCGGACTGTCTGACCCCGCAATGCTCGGCGTTGTCGCCGACAGCGATGTGACGTACATCGCGATGCACTGGCGCGGCGAAAGTGACGTCATGGATGGGAACACAATCTACGGCGACGTTACTCGCGATGTTCTGACGGAGCTACGCGTGCGAATCGACGCGGTTCTTGGAGCCGGGGTCTTACCAGGGAAACTGTGGATTGATCCGGGGCTCGGATTCGCTAAAACCCCGGTCCACAACTGGCAACTACTGCGGGACCTTAACCAGTTCGCCGCATTGGGATATCCGGTTCTTGTCGGGGCGTCACGCAAGCGATTCCTCGCGCCGTTCGGCGAACAACCCGCCGACCGCGATCAGGCGACCGCAATCATCAGTGTCCTTTCAGCCGAGGCGGGTGTGGCCGCGGTTCGTGTTCACGATGTTGCTCGAACGGTGGAGGCCCTTGACGTCCGAAACTCCTGGTGGGGAGGTGCCGGATGACCGACGAGATTCGCCTGCGTGGGCTTCGGGCCTTCGCGCACCACGGTGTGTTCGACGACGAACGCGTCAATGGCCAAGAATTCGTTATCGACGTCGACGCCCGTGTTTCCCTGTCGGGTTTGGGCGATGACATCGAGCAGACGATTCATTACGGTGAACTCGCGGTCGCCATCGTCGAGGCAGTCGAGACCAACCCGGTAGACCTCATTGAAACCGTCGCCGAGCGTGTCGCCGATATCGTTCTGGGGTTTGGAGCACTCTCCACCCGGGTCGAGGTTCACAAGCCCAGCGCCCCAATTACCGTGCGGTTCGATGATGTGTCTGTCGTGATCGAACGGGCTCGACCGTGACCCGCGCCGTCATCGCGATGGGTGCGAACCTGGGGGACCGCGCCGACACAATCGTGGCCGCGATCGAACTCCTCGGCGCGACCGACGGTGTTGAGGTCGTCGCCGTGTCCGAACTCGTTGAGACTGTCGCGATTCGACCGGACGGGCCTGACGACACCCACCCCAACTACCTCAACGGTGTCGCGATCGTCGACACGACACTTTCTGCCGCGAGTCTTCTCGCGGTCCTGCACTCAATCGAAGACGAACACGGGCGGACCCGCAGCGAACGCTGGGGCGACAGGACTCTCGACCTCGACCTGATTGTGTTCGGCGACGTGATCGAAGACGGCAACATCGTCATTCCACACCCGCGCGCGCACGAGCGTTCGTTTGTGCTTGGGCCGTGGCTTAGCCTCGACCCCGATGCGTCTATCCCCGGGCGAGGACTCGTGCGCGAGCTACCAGCGGTGGTGTCCGCGTGAAAAAGACGAATCCGCTATTCCTCGTCGGGCTCACTCCGTTTGCGTTCGGCGTCGGGTTCGCGCTCGACTGGATGCTCGTCAGCACCGGCCGAACCGCAGTTCCCGTTCCGTGGACGCTGTCGATCTGTCTCGTCCTCATCGGCACAGCGGTGCTTGCGCTGGGCGCGCGCGTTCGCTGGGCGGTGAAACCGGTCAAGGGTCGCCGCATCGACCCCATCGCCGCGGTGACGATTGTTCAACTGGCCAAGGCTTCGGCGCTCGGCGGAACGCTGTTCTTCGGTGCGACCGTCGGACTACTCGCGTTCTCGACATCGAGACCCGTTGTCGTCGATGCCGTTATCCCGTCTAACATTGGCGGTGTCGTAGCATCACTCGCGCTCGTTGCCGCAGCGCTGGTCGCTGAGTGGTGGTGCGTGTTGCCCCCCCAAGACCC
>CAIRWJ010000173.1 GCA_903882245.1 uncultured Microbacteriaceae bacterium
ACACCACGGTGGTGAGATACGCAACTCGACGAACGACAGGGCTCGTACTCGCGGGGTTTTCTGCAACCAACACGTTGGTCACGACCCCAATCAAGGGTCGTCGAATCAGAATAGACACCAGCATCACCGTCATCGAAACCGCATTGATAATGAAACCGCCGACAAAATTGTCTTCGGCGCGACCCGTCCACAGTGCGAAACCTGCACTTAGCGCAATACCGATTCCACCTGAAACCGCCGGCAGCACCGGCAAGCGCTGGATTAGCCGTGTCAACAGAATTGAAATTGCGACCACAACTGGCGCAATCACAGAAGGAAAAAGATCTCCGGTCACAGTGAACACGACGAGGAACAGAAATCCCGGTGCCGTCGATTCGATGACTCCCCGAACTCCGCCTATAGCGCTGAAGAGGTTTCCCGCCGTCAAATTTTCGCTGGTGACGATAGACGCCAACGCGGACTTCGACACGGGACCCTTGAGCGGATTCGTCATGCGATTGTTCCTGGCTGAGGAGGCACACGTAGAGTCAGCAATTCGCGCGGAGGAAGCGGTTCGGAACCGCGATTGACGACGATGCTGCGGAACACATCCTCCACGGACTCCGCGGGCAAACCCGCGTCTGCTGCGGGACCCGAAATGACTCCTCGCAGGAACCACTTCGGTCCATCCACACCGACAAATCTGACCGCACGCTTCGTACCGTCGGCCGTCGGGACGGCACCGCGAACTTCTGGGCCGAACGGACCGACGACGTGCTCCGCCGTTCCGCCCTGTTTGACGACCTGCGCCGCAACCTGCTCCCTGATCTCGTTCCACAGTCCTTCGGTCCGTGGCGCTGCGAAAACCTGGACGTGAAGAGTCGATCCATCAATGTCGAACGTCGCAGAGACCAACCTTTTCGTGGATTCTTCGATGTCTAATCGCAGCTGGAGTCCAGTGCGTGGTGTGACCTTGATGGCGCCGAGGTCGATGAACGGCTGCACCGCGCTCACCTCAGAGATGTCGAACGGGCCGGAAATCTCGCGGTCAGCGGGAGCGCTCTTACTTTTCATTTGGAGGGTCCTGAGGTTCCGGTCGACCCAAATCCGCCAACACCGCGGGCAGTGCCGGGGAGTTCAGTCACAGTAACGAAGCGAACTCGAATCATCGGCTGAATGACGAGCTGCGCAATTCGGTCACCGACGGCCACCGAGAATGAATCCACGGGGTCGGAGTTGATCATGACGACGGAAATTTCTCCGCGGTAACCGGCATCGATCGTGCCCGGCGAGTTCAACAGACCAACACCGTGTTTGGCGGCCAGACCCGAGCGCGGCATAACAAACGCGACGAAGCCATCTGGGAGCGCGATTGAAATGCCGGTGGGTATCAGCGCACGCTCACCCGGCGCCAAAGTAACATCGATGGTTGACACAAGATCCGCTCCAGCGTCTCCGGGATGGGCGTACAGAGGGGGCGGACCAACAATAAGAACCTCGGGTGTCATTCGTTCAGGGTAATGCATGGTCGAATAGTTCCATGGTTCGTTATCAAGAATCCCTCACGCCGTCGTGGACTTTTCACCTCGCGCTTCTCGTTGTCATCCCCATGGGATTCGGAATGCTCGCGCCCATCAACATCGTGGCGGGCTACGTTGCAGCGTTCGCGTTCTACGCCCTGGCCCTTCTCGGGTTCGTCGTATTCGCGCCGCGAATCGTCGTCACCGAGTCACACCTCCGAGCGGGACGAGCAACCATCGAGCGTTCGCTGTTGGGCGACGCCACCATCGTCGAAAAGGACGAGAGGAACATCGCGCTCACCGACGCGCGTTCATGGAAAGTCCTTCGCGCCTGGATTCCCCGCGGACTCAGTGTCGTCGTGAACGATCCGAATGATCCGACGCCAAATTGGTACCTGTCAACGCGAAAACCGGAAAAGCTGCAAGCCGCGCTTCGCGAAAACTAGGACTCGCACTCCGAACAAAACGCTCCGGCTTTCGTTTCTTTCGCGATCTGCGAGCGGTGCTTGACGAGGAAGCACGACATGCACGTGAACTCGTCGGCCTGTGGCGGAACGACAATGACGTCAAGTTCCATACTGGCGAGGTCCTGACCGCTCATCTCTAGACTGTCCGGATTGTCCGCATCGTCGAGAATGTCACCCGGTCGGGGCTCGGGTACGCGCTCTTGAAGAGCCTGAAGCGATTCGTGGTCTTCCTCGCCCTTGCGGGGGGAATCGTAATCTGTAGCCATGTTTTTGGTAAAGCCTTTCCTGTGCCGTGCTGGCGGCGATAGTTTGCGACACTTTACATCGAAAAGCAAACTCACCTGCGACATTCGGGTAGAACGTGTCGCGCTAGCGGTATTCTCGCTGAACAGGAGTAACCAAGGAGTTGTCGATGGAAGAGTTGTCGGTCATCGAAGTGACGCGCGATGGAATCATCGTGGTGACCCGCGATGGCCAACGATTTTCTCTCGCTCTCGATGATGCACTCCGGTCCAAACTTGGACACTCCACCCCTTCAACGACGGCGGGAACTGTGTCCCCTAAAGAAATCCAATCCCTGTTGCGTTCCGGACTTTCGGTTTCCGACGTCGCAGCCCAAACCGGAACCAGCGACGAACACGTTGCACGATTCGAAGCACCGATTGTTGCCGAACTCGCATTCGTCCTCGAAAGGGCGCTCGCGGTGCCGGTTGTCGCTGACGATTCGGACTCTTCGTTTGGCATTGAAATTGCCGCACGTATTTCTGCGCAAGGCGGACAAATCATCGGTTGGCAGGCCTATCGAACGAACGATGAATGGATGGTCGGGGCTCGATGCCTTATTGGAACAATCGAAGAAGACGCCACCTGGACATTCGATCCACGAAAAATGACGCTCGTCCCGTCAAACGCGGCCGCCGTCCGAATCTCGAAATCGGAATCGATCGACGCGGCGCTGTTTCCTCCTCTGCGAGTGGTCAGCCAACGGCCAGCGGCTCGATTCGATAGCGGTGAATTCGAACCGCTTCCAGATCTAGTTGTGGACGTTCCTGTAACAGAAACACCCGAGATGCCGTCGACCGGGACGTCATCGATTGTCATCGACATGCCAGCGGCTGAAGCCCCAATTGAGCAAAACGTGCCGGCTCTCGAGATTGATGACCTGACCCGTCGCCGCGGCGAGCGAAAAGATGCCATTGCGTCACATCCGTCGACCGGCTCGATTCCCATCATCACTCCCGACATGTTGGAGACGCCCGATGATTCCCCCGTCGCCCCAGACGATGTCCCCGCGACGCAAGTAGGGGAAACGGGAAAGAAGCCCATTCCCGCTGCGGAGGTGTTTACCGACCCGACGCCTAGTCGCTCGAAACGCCAACGGGCAGCCATGCCCACCTGGGATGAGATTGTTTTCGGTGCTCGTCCTGACGATGAGTGACTAGGCGAATGCGCCACCGAGAATAATCGGCACTCGTGTTTCGGCGCGGCTCAACCCACCGTGCTGCCCGACCATGGCGAGTGATTGTGTCGTAGCTATTCCGTCAATGTAATAGGCCGATTCGCCCCGCGGAGTCACCAGAACCTCACCGATTCGTCCTCGAGCGAAGTCCGCGACTTGTCCAAACCAGCCAGCGGCAATAGCCTCATCGCGCGAAACGACATGGGACCGGTGCCCCTCTGCTTCGCGCCATCGATCGAGCGTTCCAACTTCATCCTCGGAATACAGGTGCAGGAATCGAGGTTCACCGCCGACCGTCACCCCGTCGAGTAACGCTGACCCAGCGGGCACCATCAGATGCCGAGAGGCGGGAACATCAAGTACTCCGTGATCGGCGGTGATGAGCAGCCCATCCCCAGGTGCCAGTAGGCGGCGAAGGTCCGCAACAAAACCATCAAGTTCTTCCAATCGTCTAATCCACTGGTCTGAAGCAACACCGGATGCGTGGGCTGCCATGTCGAGTTCGGCGATGTACACATACGCCACTCCCTCTCGATGTGCCGAGGCGAAGGCGTCGACCGCAGCCAACCGGTCGGCCCAACTCTTTGCGCTCACGTACGGCGCTCCGCGCAAAATCGCCCGCGTCAAGCCCGAGTCACGATATCTCGGAGACGAAATGATGGCGGTGGGGATGTCCGGGTTCTGTTCCCACAACGTCGGTGTCGGTTGCCAGACCTCGGGGTCAATCGCATCCAATCCGGACAGTTGGTTGAGAATCTCTCCCGTTGCTGGATCACGGATGGCATATCCGACCATCCCCGTCTCCCCTGGGGAACGACCAGTCATGAGAGTTGTCAAAGCCGACGCCGTAGTCGTCGGGAATCCGCTGGACACATCGGAGCGGTTGAGCAACCCAATGTTTCGCGCGTGTGCTGAACGCGCAGAAAGGTTCACCGAACCAAGCCCATCCACGAGAACAACAATCGTTCGGCGGGATGGAGGCAAACGTAGAGGGTTGTCCTCAGCTCGAACAGAAGCGAAAGCGCTCACCAACACATCCGCGAGGCAACGGTCGTTGGGACCAATGACAGGTAAAATCGGGGACACTGTGAGCCAGACCCCTTCCTCTTCCGAGCGTATCGATGACGTTGACGTTTCCCACGAGATGCAGGGGTCATTCCTCGAGTATGCCTACTCCGTAATCTATTCTCGCGCCCTCCCCGACGCCCGCGATGGACTCAAGCCAGTTCAACGCAGAATCATCTATCAAATGGCCGAGATGGGACTACGTCCCGAAAAGGGTTATGTCAAGAGCGCGCGTGTCGTCGGAGAGGTCATGGGCAAGCTCCACCCGCACGGGGACAGTGCAATCTACGACGCTCTCGTGAGACTGGCGCAGTCGTTCAGCCTCCGAGTTCCCTTCATCGACGGGCATGGTAACTTCGGGTCTCTCGACGACGGCCCCGCCGCATCCCGATACACCGAAGCAAAACTCCGCCCGGAAGCAATCGCCATGACGGACAGCCTCGACGAAGACGTCGTCGACTTTGTGCCCAACTATGACGGGCAACTTCTTCAGCCGGACGTGTTGCCCGCCGCGTTCCCCAACCTTCTCGTCAACGGCGCTGCGGGAATCGCGGTGGGCATGGCGACAAACATGGCTCCGCACAACCTCGTCGAAGTCGTTGCGGCCGCC
>CAIRWJ010000174.1 GCA_903882245.1 uncultured Microbacteriaceae bacterium
GCTTACGATGGCCAAAAATGCCGCTTCACCGCCATCCGACGACAGCACCGAAATCCAGGAATCGCTCGCGATGACGTTGTAGTTCGCTGTGGTTTGACCTTCGCTGACTCCCAGAATTCCGAAAGTGACATCGCCGCGTTCGTCCATCGCCCGCGCGAGTCCTTGAGTAGCGAGGTCATCAATAACCTTCACCCGACTTGTGTCATCGAGCGGGACCGCCGAGACGAGCACATTGACTCGGAGCAACGTGAGATCTTCGTTGTCTACTCCGAAATAACACGAAATTCCACCGGCGCTCATTTCCGGCGTCGGTTCGGTAATGAGTTCGTTGCCGTATTTTCCGCCAGGCCCGGCCAACAAGACGATGCCGTCGGCGGCGAACGCAGCGACATCCGTCGCGGGCAAAATGCCGTTGCAGTCGGCGGGCATCGAGAAGAACTCGGTTTGGACGGGAGGGTCGGTCGGTTCACCCGTTGGTTGAGTCGACCCAGTCGGATTCGGACCTGCCGTCGGATCCACATTTGGACCGCAGCCTGTTAACGCGAGCATGACAATAGCGATGGGCGCAATGGCTCGCACAATCCTGAATTGTGATGTCAACTGCATACCCCCAAACCTACTCGTACCTCGACCACTCACCGGTGAAGGTTATATGACGATTTGATTACGATAATTTGTCACTGACTCAGGGCAATTGTCTCAGTATTCTCTGCCCAGATCGCCGCCGGCACAGTGTCGCCAATGAGAGTCAACAGAGATTGTGCGTCTCGGGCGTCACGTTCGATTTCGCTGTACTTCACCGACAAGATTTCGGTGGCATCGGAGATGGCAATGTCTAGTCCGCGTAAGTCGAGGTCGGCTAGTTTCGGAAGCGTGCCAACGGGGCTGTCGACGCCTCCAATGTCACCACGCAAGCGATCCATCATCCACTTGACGACACGAACGTTGTCGCCAAAACCTGGCCACAGGAATCGCCCACTCTCATCGCGGCGGAACCAGTTCACCTGGAAAATGCGCGGAAAGCGCCCAGAGACGCGGAGGCGTTCGCCGATGGACAACCAGTGCGCCCAGTGGTCACCGACGTTGTACCCGGTGAAGGGTGCCATCGCAAACGGGTCTCGGCGAAGCTCGCCAAGGGTTCCCTCGGCGGCAGCTGTGCGCTCAGATGCCATCGTCGCACCAAGGTAAACCCCGTGAGACCACGAGCGTGCTTCGGTGACGAGGGGCATGGTGTCGGATCGCCGACCACCAAAAACAATCGCGTCGACGACGACTCCGCGCGGATCCGCCCACTCGCTCGCGGTAGTCGGGCACTGGTCGATTGCGACGGTGAATCGCGAGTTTGGGTGTGCCGCGGACGTTCCCGATTCCGGCGTCCAATCCTGACCGGTCCAATCGGTGAGATGGGCGGGCTTCTCTTTCGTGAGCCCCTCCCACCAGACGTCACCGTCATCGGTCAGGGCGACGTTCGTAAAGATGGTGTTGCCCCAGAGCGTTTGAATGGCCACCGGATTGGTCGCGTCGCTCGTCCCCGGGGCGACTCCGAAGAACCCGGCCTCGGGGTTGATGGCGCGCAACAGCCCGTTTTCATCGATCCACATCCAGACGATGTCGTCGCCGAGAGTTTCGACCTGCCATCCCGGAAGACTCGGTTGCATCATCGCAAAGTTGGTTTTTCCACACGCACTGGGGAAGGCTGCAGCAATATGCGCGACGTGACCCTCTGGTGACGTGATGCGGACGAGCATCATGTGTTCGGCAAGCCAGCCCTCGTCACGGGCCATCGCCGACGCGATGCGCAAAGCGAAGGATTTCTTTCCCAACAACGCGTTGCCGCCATAGGCCGAGCCGAATGACCAGATTTCGCGGGTCTCGGGAAAGTGAGTGATGTATTTGGTCGAATTGCACGGCCACGCGACGTCGATCTGGCCATCATCAAGAGGCGCGCCGACCGAGTGAACCGCACGGACCCAATCTGCGCCGCCTTCGATGACGTCGAGTGCGATGCGACCCATTCGAGTCATCGTTCCCATCGAAACGACAACGTAAGGCGAGTCGGTAATTTCGATTCCGACGCGGGTAACGGGCGAGCCAGCTGGCCCCATGAGAAATGGGATGACGTACATTGTCCGACCGCGCATCGATTCGCTAAAGAGCCCCGACAGCGTCGATCGCATGTCGTCGGGGTCATGCCAATTGTTGGTCGGGCCGGCATCACGCTCGGACGCCGAGCAGATGAACGTTCGAGATTCGACGCGGGCGACATCGTCGGGGTTGCTTCGTGCGAGGAAAGAGTTCGGACGACGTTCGCTATCAAGTGGGATGAGGGTTTCGGATGCGACCATGTCGGCGATGAGTGCTTGGCGCTCTCCGAGTGAACCGTCGCACCACTGAATGTTTGCGGGTGTGGTCAGGTTCGCGATTTCGGACACCCAATCGCGCAGATCTTCCCGGGTAGTTGGCAGAGCACGCGGCGCTTTAGAAGCCGAAGGCTCGGTGCTGGTCGAAAACGGGGGCATGAATCAAGAATTGTCTGCAATAAGTCAACAC
>CAIRWJ010000175.1 GCA_903882245.1 uncultured Microbacteriaceae bacterium
CTCATCCATCTCGAGTACGGCAACGTCACTTCGACTTCTGCCCCACATGGTCACTCCATTCAGGAGTGTTGTGACGATGCCGTCGCGGAGATTCGAACCAGCTCTGTTGCTCGATACGCGCATGCCGAGTACGTCAAGGGCGTCAGCGAGGAGATTGGTGGTCGTGGTTTTTCCATTCGTGCCCGTCACGACAATGACCGTGGTGGGGTGCTCGACAATGCCAAGCATGTCGGGGCACACCCATAGTGCGATGCGACCGGGGACGTGAGTCCCTTCACGACCTAACAGCCTCAGAACAGTTCCGGCCCATTTTCCAAGCCACACTGCGGCGAGAGCACGCACCCCATACCGCGGTCCGTGGCGATCGCCAGATGCAGGGACCGTCGGTTCGGTCATTACTCGAGGAACTCGCGAATGGTGACAGAACGAGAGGGGTGACGCAATTTGGTCATCGTTTTCGACTCGATCTGGCGAATACGCTCGCGCGTCACACCGAACGTCTCACCGATTTGGTCGAGCGTCTTGGGGATTCCATCTCCAAGCCCATATCGCATGCGAATCACGCCGGATTCTCGCTCCGACAATGAATCGAGGACCGACTCTAACGCGACAAGCAACATTCGATTCGCGACGGCGTCGAGAGGAACAATCGCCTCGGTGTCCTCGATGAGGTCTCCGAATTCTGAGTCCCCGTCTTCACCGAGAGGAGTGTGGAGCGAGATGGGCTCGCGACCATACTTCTGAACCTCGACAACCTTTTCCGGTGTCATGTCCAATTCATTCGCCAATTCTTCGGGAGTCGGCTCACGGCCAAAGTCCTGCAGCAACTGGCGCTGCACGCGAGCAAGTTTGTTAATGACTTCGACCATGTGGACCGGGATACGAATAGTTCGGGCCTGGTCGGCCATCGCGCGGGTGATCGCCTGGCGAATCCACCAGGTCGCATAGGTCGAAAACTTGAAGCCTTTGGTGTAATCGAACTTTTCTACGGCGCGAATCAGACCAAGGTTTCCCTCTTGGATGAGGTCGAGAAACTGCATTCCTCGTCCCGTGTAACGCTTTGCGAGCGAGACGACGAGTCGAAGGTTGGCTTCAAGAAGGTGGCGCTTTGCACGCTCACCGTCATCGGCAATAATCCGATACTCGCGGCCTTCGCGGCTCTTTTGCTTGGCTCCCGAGAGTTTGGCCCACTTCTCTTCCGCGAATAAACCGGCCTCAATTCGCAGTGCGAGAGTGACTTCTTGTTCCGCGTTGAGGAGCGCAACCTTCCCAATTTGCTTGAGGTAGTCCTTGACCGGGTCAGCCGTTGCGCCCGTGATCATTGTGGACACCGATGGAATCTCGTCGTCACCCGAGGAAATGTGGATTGCGTCCGCTGGCAACGTCGCCGTAAGTGCCGTCTTGACGTCTTCTGCTTCGTCGTCCGTGAGCTCGATTACCTCGTCTACGGCGGGGACGCTGGTGTCTTCGACCTCGATGATGTTGTCGTCGCCAACCACTACGACGACGTCGAACTCTTCGTCACCGATTAGATCTGCGTCATCAATCCCTGAGTCTTTCGCGCCGTTTGCAGATGAAGGAACCTTCTTCGCCGCCGTTTTTGCAGTCGTCTTCGCTGGAGTTTTCGCAGCGGGCTTTGCGGGAGCCTTCGCGGCAGCCTTCGCGGCAGGCTTGGCGGCAGCCTTCGCGGCAGGCTTGGCGGCAGGCTTTGCGGGAGCCTTCGCGGCAGCCTTTGCGGGAGCCTTGGCGGCAGCCTTTGCGGGAACAACCTCTTCAACCTTGTTCTTGCGATTGAAAATGTTGAAAAGTCGGGGGGCGTCAGCCATGAAGATTTCCTCTTTCGGGCAGTAGAAACCCCCGTGTCAAATCGGCTAGGCCGCTGACTCGGGGTCTTTCAGTTGACAGGTTACCACGGTCGACTAGTCGTCCGAGTTACCGTGAGTTCTCAAGAAATTTTCCAACTCGGTCGCGATGCTCTCGGCGCTCGGGAACTGTCCTTCGTCGTCGACAAACGGAGACGGAGTCGGGTTATCGAGCATGTATGTGTCGTGACGATTTTCCAAATTCGTGATAAGTTTCGCGAGTTCGTCGTTGTCGGCAACTTGATCAGCAATTCCCGTGAGGAACTCCCGACCCGTCTCTCTCAACGCGTCGGTTTGAAGCGATATTCCCGTGCCCGTGGTGATCGCATCGACTACTGCAAGCGTCCCAGCTGGGTACTCGGCATCCGCAAGATAGTGGGGTATCAACAGCACAAAACCGGCAACAGGGTGTTCCAGCTTGGTTAGCATGAACTCGACCAGGTGAACGAAGGTGCCCGGCACTTCAGTTGTCGGTTTCCAGACTGAATACTGTTCGATCAAGTCTTCTCGATTGCCGCTCACGGTCATCCCAACCGGTCTCGTGTGTGGAACGGGCATCGGGATCGCGTGGACCCACATCGTCTCAGAGGTTTCAAACTTTTCAATCGCAGTCACGACAGCTTCTGCGGCTGCTTCCCATCGATAGTCCGGTTCGTATCCGGTCAGTAAAAGAAACTGCACTCCCAGTTCGTCGGTCACCAGTCTCAGAACGAGTTCCGGCGGACGGTAATCCGTCAGGCGTGTCTGTTCAAACGTGAAGGTTGGGCGACGGGCACGATAGTCGAGCAGCTCGTCGTTATCGAACACCCACACGCGCTCGTGAGTTGTCGAGTCGATGAGGTGGCGTGCCGCCGTTGCAACCGACCGGCCGGCGTCGATAAACCCTGTGAGCAAAATCACGAGCGGCAAACCGCGAGGTACATCGATACCCATTTCTCGATACACCAATCGTCCCGCGCTCATACCTCCATGCTACGTCGGTATCCAACGCGTCTCGCCTACGCTGGAGGCATGACCTCTGTTTCACACTCTCGTTCACTTGTTCCGGCTGACGTTTTAGTTCTCGTCTCGATGAAAGACGCGAACGGCGAGGTGTCCCACGGCGTTCGCGGGAAGTTGGGCCGGTGGCTGACCGACGCAATCGACCGTGTCGGTTTCGACGGCGGAATGGATTCCACGTCCGTTTTGCCCGCGCCTCAGTGGAGTGACTATCGCACAATCGCGCTCGTCGGTTTCGGGTCTGGCCCGAACCGGATTTCCAACCTTCGATACGCCGCCGCGACGGCAACACGAACGCTCTCTGGACACGTGGTCGTCAATATTCCGTCCCGATCCACCGCGGAGGCAACGGCGATTGCCGAAGGATCCCTTCTGGGTTCGCTCAAGACGATGACGCGCAAGAGTGGTGATGGCCCAGCGGTGATTACTGACCTCACGCTGGTCTCGCGTCATGCCCCACTCCTTGACGACGTCCGACCGGGCGTCGAGGCCGTCGGAGTCGTTCGCGACCTTGTTACTGAAGTTCCCAACATCCTTAGCCCAGAAGAATTAGCGCGGAGAGTCGTCGAACTGTCGAACGGCACGGAACTTCGGGTCGACGTTCACGACGAACATGCGCTCGAACGTGGCGGATACGGAGGCATTCTGGGAATCGGTGCCGGTTCGTCCCGTCCGCCGCGACTCGTGAGTGTTCGATACTCGCCGAAGGGCGCGAAACGACACATCGCGCTCGTGGGCAAGGGCATCACCTTCGATACTGGCGGATTATCGATTAAACCTGCGAACTCGATGGTCGGCATGAAGTACGACATGACCGGTGCTGCGACGGTTTTTGCGGTCACACGCGCGATTGCTGAACGCAAACTCCCGATCGCCGTGACGGCTTGGCTGTGCATCGCCGAAAACATGCCGTCGGGCACCGCGATTCGACCCAATGACGTCATCACCATTCGCGGGGGCAAGACGGTGGAGGTAACAAACACTGACGCTGAAGGTCGCGTGGTGCTCGCCGATGGTCTCGTCGCGGCGAGCGAGGAGAACCCTGATTACATCATTGACGTCGCCACACTCACCGGCTCTGCACGTGTGGCCCTTGGCCACCGAATCGCGGGGTTGATGGGCGATGACGAGGTGACAACGTCCTTGAGGACTGCTTCGGACACCGTCGGCGAAGAATCCTGGGCGATGCCATTGCCGGAATACTTGCTGCCAATTTTGGCGAGCGATGTCGCGGACATTGCTAACTCGAAAGTCGGGAATAGCGCCGGTGGAATGCTGATTGGAGGAATCTTTCTGCGGGAATTCGTTGGGCTGGGTGCCGACGGCAAACGCATCCCGTGGGCCCATCTCGACATCGCCGGGCCCGCCAACAATGCTTCAGCGCCATATGGATTTGTCCCCAAGGGAGCGACGGGGACGATGGTGCGAACCCTGATCGAATTTGCCCGTCGGCTGGCGGACAGCCCCGCGAACAGACGGTAGGCTCAAAGGCGGTTCTCACTGGGTTTCAGGATGTCCCGCGTGGCCCAGTTCCATTCACAATTTCAAGGAGTGTTGGTGGCTGACGTAGCAGTAGATCTCGTCGTTCTTGGTGGCGGAAGTGGAGGCTATTCGGCCGCACTGCGCGCAAGTCAATTGGGCATGAGCGTCGCGCTCGTCGAAAAAGACAAAGTCGGTGGGACCTGTTTGCATGTCGGATGTATCCCGACAAAGGCTCTGCTTCACTCTGCGGAAATCGCCGATAGCGTTCGCGACGCAGCAAAGTTTGGCGTTGACGCGACGCTCACGGGAATCGACGTCGCCGCGGTCTCGACGTATCGACAGGGAATCATTGATTCCAAGTTCAAAGGTCTTCAGGGACTCCTCAAAGCTCGTGGCATAACGACGTACGACGGACACGGAAAACTTACGTCGCCGAACACCGTTCAGGTGGGCGACACCACCATCACGGGGACGAACGTTGTTCTCGCAACGGGTTCATATTCGAAAACGCTTCCGGGGCTCGACATCGGTGGACGCTTCCTGACTTCTGAACAGGCCATCACACTGGACTACGTGCCACGCAGTGCAATTGTTCTCGGCGGTGGCGTCATCGGTGTTGAATTTTCGTCCGTATGGAAATCGTGGGGAACCGACGTCACGATCATTGAAGGCCTGCCGCGTCTGGTCCCGAACGAAGACGAGTCGGTGTCGAAGCAATTCGAGCGCGCATTTCGAA
>CAIRWJ010000176.1 GCA_903882245.1 uncultured Microbacteriaceae bacterium
CCTTACGAGGATCAATGTCGTAGACACCGATCTCAGAGGCCATGACAACAAGGCCGTCGTCGGTAACGAGGAATCGACCAGGTCGCAGCCCGTTCCGATCCAGTGTGGCACCAGCGATCGTTCCATCCGAAAACGCGAGTGCCGCGGGACCGTCCCAGGGTTCCATCAGTGACGAGTGATAACGGTAGAAGTCACGACGCGCAGGATCCATTGCGTCATCGTTTTCCCACGCCTCTGGAACCATCATCATGATGGCGTGCGGTAACGACCGACCAGCCAACTCGAGAAGTTCGACCACCTCATCGAAGGACGCCGAGTCACTCGCGCCGTCGGTCACAATCGGATAAAGAGTGGTCAGGTCACCGAGGATCTCGGATGACAATTGCGATTGACGGGCGTGCATCCAGTTTCGGTTTGCATTGACGGTGTTGATCTCGCCATTGTGTGCGATGTAGCGAAAAGGTTGGGCAAGAGACCATGACGGGAAAGTATTTGTCGAGAAACGCGAATGGACAACCGCCAATGTGGATTCGATTCGCTCATCCGAGAGGTCCGGGAAAAACGGTTCGAGTTGAAGTGTTGTCACCATTCCTTTGTAAACAATCGTTCGGCTGGACAGCGAAGGGAAATAGGTCCCTAACTCCCTTTCGGCACGCTTGCGCAACCGAAACGTCTTTCGATCAAGGTCGATGCCCGATGCAGTGCCATTGGCATCCGACAGAAAGAGTTGTTCGAAGGCCGGCATTACGTTCCGCGCCAGACTTCCGAGGTGTGTGGGGTCGGTAGGTACTGAACGCCAACCCAGAATGGAAAGACCCTCGCTCAACGCGATCTCCTCGATTCGCCCCTTTTCCGATTCCCTCTCGGCGCCATCGAGCGGAAGGAACGCGATTCCTGCCGCGTACAGCCCGGCGGCGGGTAAATCGAACGGAAGAACTGCGCGAAAGAATCGGTCTGGAACCTGGATTTGAATCCCGGCCCCGTCTCCCGTGCCGGCGTCTGAGCCGACCGCGCCACGGTGTTCAAGGTTCCGAAGACTTGACAGGGCGATCGTGATGATGTCGTGTCCCGGTGTACCGCGCATCGTCGCGACCATGGCGAATCCGCACGAGTCCTTCTCTTGTGACGGGTCGTAGAGACCCGTTCGCGCGGGGACGGCGCTGAAGCGGGCAAACGGGTTCAACTGAATCATCGTCCTTCCGGGATCAGGGACGACGTTGGCCCTCGGTCAACAAACGGAACGCAGAAAGTTCAACGAGAAGGGCTTGTGGCTCTCGATCGCGACACGGTGGACTCGGCTTCGCCGGCGAGTTCCTCCGCAGTGTAGGTGTTACCCGATTCTAGCCCTTTTTCTGCTACGGAATTGTGTCCGGGACGGTAACCAGAAGGCTCAAAACCAGGATGGCGGCGTCCCTGCACAAACCAAATCACGACTCCGAGCACGACAGCTGCGACCGCGCCCCAGACGTTCACTCGGACGCCAAGGAAGGACTCGCTCGGGTCGAGGCGGATGGTCTCGATAGCGACGCGACCAATTCCGTACCACACGAGATACACCGCAAAATTTCGTCCCCATTGCAGTGTGAACCGTCGACCCGCCCACATGATGACGGCCGCACCGAGCAGATTCCACAGTGCTTCGTAAAGGAAAGTCGGGTGAAACAGGGTTCCTGGCGGGAGACCGAGTGGATAGGCGGGATTAAGCAGATCGATTTCCAAACCCCAGGGCAGATCGGTCGGACCGCCGAACAGTTCCTGGTTGAAATAGTTCCCGAAACGTCCAATCGCTTGCGCAATGATGAGTCCGGGAGCGATCGCATCGAGCAACGCGGTGAAACGAAGACCGCTAATGCGACAGCCGATCCAGCCACCAACTGCGCCGAGAATCAGGGCACCAAAAATCGCTAGTCCCCCTTCCCAAACGTAGAAAACCCTTGCGATGTCTTGGCCCGCAAAGTAATCAGCAGGGTGCGTAATGACGTGGTACGCCCGACCACCAATGATTCCGAGAGGGATGGCGAAGAGAGCGATGTCGAGAATCAGCCAGGACTCCACCCCACGCGCAACGAGTCGGCGATTGGTGACCACGAGACCGATCACGATCCCGAGCAGAATGCAAAGTGCGTATGCGTGAACAGTCAAATTGAAGGTGGCCCACGTCGCTCCCATTTCACGCAGCCATTCCCCAACATTGAACGACCGCCACTCAATGGGCGGAGAGGGGATGCTGGCGAGAATCACGGACGTCCTTTCGACTCGTTCAGCCTAATCCTGAACAGCACTGAGACCCTCCGCGAGTTCGGATGTAGCGCGAGCGACACCCGCTGGCCCATCGCTGGTGAGAGCAGAGACGAGGTGTGAACCGACAATTGCCCCAGAGGCATAACCGGTGACACTGCGAACGTGATCTGCGTTAGAGATTCCGACACCGACACAAACGTGTGTTGCGCCCAACCCGGTGAGGCGGTTTACCAGAGAGCGTGCAGCGACGTCAACATCGGCACGAGCGCCGGTGATACCCATCGTCGACACCGCATACACAAAACCGCGAGAGTTATTGATCGTCGACACGAGTCGCTCATCTGTGGACGACGGTGCCGCGAGAAAGACTCGATCAAGACCGTGGGCCTCTGACACTGCGAGCCACTCCGCCGCCTCATCGGGAATCAGGTCAGGCGTGATGAGCCCAACTCCCCCTGCTTCTTTGAGGTCCCTCGCGAAACGATCGACTCCGTACTGCACAACAGGGTTCCAATATGTCATCACCAAAATCGGGGTGTTGACCTTCGCGGTTACGCCTCGGATGATGTCGAACAAATGCGCGAGCCGGAAACCTCCCTCAAGCGCCGCGTTCGTCGCACGCTGAATTACTACCCCATCCATCACGGGATCGGAGTAGGGAACACCCAGTTCAATGATGTCGACACCGGATTCTGACAGCGCGATAAGCGCTTCGATCGAAGTTTCGGCGTCGGGGAAACCCGCTGGGAGGTAACCAACGAGGACTCCGCGCCCGTTGGCTCGTGCCGCATCGATAACAGTTTCGACACGCGAGCTCATCGTGCGTCCTTCAGAAAACCGAAATAACGACCCGCTGTCTCCATGTCCTTGTCGCCACGCCCCGAAAGATTGATGAGAATGATGTCTGATGGCGAAAGTGTACGGGCAAGGTTGAGTGCTCCCGCCAACGCATGCGCCGTCTCTATCGCAGGAATGATTCCCTCTGTCCGAGACAGGTCTAACATCCCTTGCATAGCTTCGGCATCAGAGATTCCAACATACGTTGCACGCCCACTGTCTTTGAGCCAGGCGTGCTCCGGTCCGATGCCCGGATAGTCGAGCCCAGCAGAGATGGAATGTGATTCGATGGTCTGTCCGTCTTCGTCCTGCAAAACATAGGTTTTCGCACCGTGCAAGACTCCAGGGCGCCCACGCTGCAATGTTGCAGCATGGCGGGGCGTGTCGATCCCATCGCCCGCCGCTTCATACCCGACGAGTGCCACGTCGTCGTCAAGGAACGCATGGAAGATACCCATCGCGTTCGAGCCACCGCCCACACACGCCACCACAGCTGTCGGTAGACGGCCCTCCGTCTCGAGTATTTGCTCGCGGGCTTCGTTTCCAATAACCGAGTGAAAGTCCCGAACCATGACGGGGAACGGGTGCGGGCCAGCAACAG
>CAIRWJ010000177.1 GCA_903882245.1 uncultured Microbacteriaceae bacterium
CCGTCTCCACGAGGGATCTTGACGCCGCCGAGGCTCGGGGCCTCGCGCATTTCAAACTCTTGGCGCTTGGTGCGCTTCGACTTGCGCGCCTTGGACTTGCCGCCACCGCGACCGAACGCACCGGCGGTGTTTCCACCGCGACCACGACCACCGGGGCCACCACCTGGGCGACGAGGGCCCCCACCGGGGCTACCCGGAGCTGCACCGGCACCCGCCGGACGGAAACCGCCCTGGCTACCGGGAGGACGACCCGCGCCACCTGTGCGCTGCTGGAACGGCGCATTGGGACGACCACCGGGACGAGCCACTGGGCCACCCGCTGCGTCCGAACCGGGACGCGGAGCACCCTGTCGAGGCATGAACGGGTTGTTACCGGCCGCGCGAACCGGGCGGGGCATCGCGGGAGTGGGCATAAAGGGGTTGTTACCACGGGGACGAGGCATCGCCGGAGCGGCTTGCGCTTCGCCGTCGAGACCGGGCGCGGGCGATGCGGCAACAGGTGGCTTCCCGCCCGCCTTCGCGGCTTCGTCAGCCGAGGGAATATCGGGCAAATCCACCTGCGCGGTCGTGCGCGCACGGGTTGCGGGCTTTTTGGCAGGCGCCGGTGCGACATCCTGCTTGGTCAGGCCATCGGCGGTGAACGCCTCACGAAGTTTGCGGGCGACGGGCGGTTCGATCGTCGACGACGACGACTTGACGAACTCGCCGAGCGTACCCAGCTTCTCGATGACCTGCTTGCTTTCGATGCCGAATTCAGCGGCAATCTCGTGCACGCGTGGTTTTCCAGCCACAATTCTCCTGTCCGAGGCGTAACCCGAACAGGGTACGCCACTACTGCGTTACGGAACTCATTTCGAGCCGCTCATTAGTGGTCCATCAGCCTTCAACCTTTTCTGTGGTGATGTGGGCAAGTAGCCCGCCTGAATCGAATGGGCCGGAGCGACGAAAAGACCGAGAGAGACCACCCCGCGAAATTGCGTTTTTCACGCAATCCGTTGTCGGGTGGACCCATGCGCCGCGACCGGGGGCCGTTGCCGACGAATCGACCACAACCGTGTTCCCAGCCAGCACAACCCTCGTGAGAAGGTCTCGTTCATCGCGCAAGCGACAACCGATGCAGGTTCTGACAGCTTTCATTCTACCCTGCGGTTAGAGCAACTCGTCCATGAGGGCGTCACTCTTCACATCGATCTTGGCGCGGGTCAACATCGCGGCAAGACGAGCGTTCTGACCGTCTTTACCGATCGCAAGAGACAACTGGTATTCCGGCACAAACGCGCGAACGGCGTTGATGCTTGCGTCAACGAGAACGGCCTTGGTCACTTTCGCGGGACTCAGGGCGTGAGCGACGAATTCCGCGATGTCGGGCGAGTAGTCAACGATGTCGATTTTTTCGTCACCCAGTTCCTTGGAAACGTTCCGAACACGCGCGCCGAGCTCGCCAATAAACGCGCCTTTGGCGTTGAAGCCGGGTTCGGTCGAAAACACAGCGATTTTGGTGCGGTGGCCCTGGTGGCGCGAAATCGCGGCGACCTTGACGAGCCCCTGGCCGATTTCCGGCACCTCGAGTTCGAACAGACGACGCACGAGGTCGGGGTGGTGGCGGCTGACCGTAATCGACGGGCCCTTCATCCCCTTCTTGACATCGGTGATGACAACTCGGATGCGCTTGCCGTGCGTGTAATCCTCGCCCGCGACCTGCTCGGGTGACGGCATGACCGCCTCGAGGTTCTTGCCGATAAGAACGTGGATCATCTTGGCGTTTGACGACTGTTGAATGACACCCGAGATGAGGTCGCCCTTCTTGTGGCTGAACTCGCCCAGAATCTTCTCGTCATCGAGAGCGCGGATGCTCTGGAACAGAACCCGCTTGGCCTCGGCGACCGCGATGTACCCAAAGTCGGACGAGTCAACGACTTCTTCACCAGTGCGCTCGTCCTCGTCGTTGTAGACGGGAGCGAAGATCGTGATGTCGCCGGTCTTGCGGTCGAGGCCGACGCGGGCGCGAGGGCGACCCTTTTCGTCTTCGAGCTTCACGGCCGTCGGCTTGTAGTCGACGTCGTTCGGAATCGGGGTGATGTGCTTGATGTACGCGCGGACAACCGCGTCCTCGATGATGAGTGCAAGTTCCTCGAACGGAATCTCTTTCTCGACCTCGACGTCACGTAAATTCTTGATATCGATGTGCATGAGCGCACCCCCTATTCAGTTCTGCCCTAACTTACCGCACGGTGGCGGAAGTAAGCCACGCGAGCGCTTCCGTCGCGGGAATCTCGTTGCGTTCGCCCGATCGGCGATCCCAGACTTCGACGACGCCGTCGGCTGCACCGCGACCCGCAATGACGATGTACGGCACACCGATGAGCTCGGCGTCACCGAACTTTACGCCGGGTGAAACCTTTGGTCGGTCGTCGATCAGCGTCTCGAATCCGGCTGTCTCGAACTCGGCGGCGAGACCTTCGGCGAGGGTCAAGGCGTCGTCGTCTTTGCCCGTCGCGACGACGTGCACCTGATACGGCGCAACCTCAATCGGCCAAATGAGCCCGCGGTCGTCGTTGTTGGTCTCGGCGATCACCGCGAGAATACGGGTCACACCGATTCCGTACGACCCCATCGTGACGGTGACGAGCTTGCCGTTTTCGTCGAGTACCTTGAGGTCGAGGGCTTCGGCGTATTTGCGGCCGAGTTGGAAGACGTGACCGATTTCCATTCCACGGGCGGAGTGAATCGGACCCGAGCCGTCGGGGGCCGGATCGCCATCGCGAACCTCGGCGATGTCGGCGATGCCGTCAGCCGTGAAGTCTCGTCCGGCCACGAGATTGAACACGTGTTTTTGGTCTTCATTCGCACCGGTCACCCAGGCGGTACCGTCGACGACGCGGGGGTCGACGAGGAAGCGAACCTTCGAGGTGCCCTTTTCGCCGAGAACTGGGCCCGCGGATGACCATGGGCCGATGTACCCCTTGACAAGCGCCTTGTTCTTGGCGAAGTCGGCCTCGGTCGCTGGCTCGACGGTCGCGGGGGCGAATGCGGTCTCGGCGCGCTTCATGTCGACCTCGCGGTCTCCGGGAACGCCTACCGCAATGAGTTCGCGGCTGCCGTCGAGGTTCGTCAGCGCGAGAACGACGTTTTTGAGCGTGTCGGCTGCTGTCCACGGGCGATCGGCCCTGGCGTGCTTGTCATTCGCGAGCGCCACCAGTGTTTCGATCGTCGGTGTGTTCGGGGAATCGAACACGGTTGCCGCGGGCTGACCGTCAATGGGCAGAGCGTCGGGCACAGTCGTGCGATACGCCTCGACATTGGCGGCGTAACCG
>CAIRWJ010000178.1 GCA_903882245.1 uncultured Microbacteriaceae bacterium
CACCCCCATTTCGCACTCAATCGCAAGGAGAACCGCGTGACCATCAAAACAGTTGTGGTGACCGGCGCGGGGTCGGGAATTGGGCAGACGATTGCCACGGTTCTTGCCGAGCGCGGGTGGCAGGTTGTCGTCACGGACATCAACCTCGACGCGGCGAAAACAGCGAGCGAGAAACTCAGCACGACCGGCGGACAGGTCCACGAATTCGCGCGACTCAACGTGAGCGACCCCGACGAAGCCGCGACCGTCGCCAACGACATCGCCGACCGAGTCGGTCTGCACGCCTGGGTCAGCAACGCAGGAATTTCGTTCATGGAGAAATTCCTTGACATGCCCATCGACAAAGTCACCAAGACCTTCGAGGTCAACCTGCTCGGCGCTTATGTTTGCGGCCAAGCCGCGGCGCGCGCGATGGTGCGCACCGGGGTCGAAGGAAGCATCGTCAACACCGCATCGATGGCGGGCAAACAGGGCCGGGTTCCGTATCTCGCAGACTATGTCGCGTCTAAATTCGGGGTCGTCGGTTTGACCCAAGCGATGGCGTTCGAATTGGCGGAACACCAGATCACGGTCAACGCGGTGTGCCCCGGATTCGTCGAGACCCCGATGCAGGAACGCGAATTGGCGTGGGAAGCGAGCCTGCGCGGCATCACGCCGGACGACGTCAAGCAGGGCTGGATCGCCGACACACCGCTGGGTCGCCTGCAACAACCCAAGGACGTCGCCGGAGTCGTGGCGTTCCTGCTGTCTGACGACGCGCGATTCATGACGGGTGAATCCATCGCGGTCAACGGCGGCGCATACATGGACTGATCGTCCACAGATTTCCATCACCGACACATCAACTAAACAAATCACCACCAACAAAGGAAAGGAAGGCAATTATGTCTTTCACCAAACAAGCGGGACGGCTCCTCGCCGGCCTCGCGACACTCAGCTTGAGCGCTGCTGCTCTTGCCGGTCACACACACCGACCAGATGTTCACCGAAGTGGACGAGTCGCTACTCGCAGAGGGGTTGGCGGTGAAGGGGGACAAGGTCGTCGTCATCTCTGGATCGCCTCCCGGAGTCGCTGGGTCGACCAACGATATTCGTGTGCACGTCGTCGGCACTGAGATGCCGAAGCACTAGCGAATTGGGAAAGGGCGAGGAATAATCCCCGCCCTCTCGATGTGCCGGATGTGGGACTTGAACCCACACGCCCTTACGGACAAAGCATTTTGAGTGCTTCGCGTCTGCCATTCCGCCAATCCGGCTACAGGTGAAAACGATACCGTAGGCTGAACGCGTGAGTGAAACCGTATCCCGTCGAGTTGTTGTTGCAGAGGACGAGGCACTCATCCGAATGGACATCGTCGAGGTCCTGCGCGAAAACGGTTTTGATGTCGTCGGTGAGGCAGCGGATGGTGAAGCAGCAATTGAACTCACTCGCGAGCTTCGTCCCGACCTTGTTGTCATGGACATCACAATGCCGAAAATGGACGGGTTGACCGCAGCCGAGGCAATCGGTAAAGAACGCCTTGCGCCGGTGGTGATGCTCACCGCTTTCGCCCAACCCGAATTCGTTGCTCGCGCGGTTGAGGCTGGTGCAATCGCCTACGTCGTCAAGCCCTTCACGCCGGAGCGCCTGTTGCCGCAGATCGAGGTCGCGTTGTCGCGTCACCAAGAACTCCTTGCGGTCGAGGCCGAGGTGACCGACGCGCTCGAGAGACTCGAGACGCGAAAAATTCTCGATCGCGCAAAAGGTTTGCTGCAAGAAAAGATGAAGTTAACGGAACCGGAAGCGTTCCGCTGGATTCAAAAGGCCTCAATGGACCGTCGATTGACGATGACCGAAGTTGCTCAAGCGGTCATCGAACAGCTGAACTCCTCGTCTTAGAGGTCGCCAGCGGTGATGTGGGGCATGTTCCCGTAGGTCGCGGTCACTTCCGTCACGATGACTCTGTATCCCTTGTACCAGCGGTCCACCTGGCTCTTTGCCGTTCGGTGATCGCTAAATCGTCCGAGTTTGGTGAGAGCCGACATGTCGGCAAAATAGTAGATTGCGTTGATTGTGAGCCCGTCCTTGGACTCCCAACGGTCCGTACCCAAAAAGCCAGGTATTGATTTCGCGTCGTCGTCAATCGCGTCGTCAAGCCGGTGGAACTCGTCGTCGTAATCGCCTGGTTCGAAGATGAACTGAGCGGCAATCATCGGTCACGCAACAAGTTCGTGATTCGAACGGTCGACAGTCGTTCACCTGCGTCGTTTGTCACGACGATCTCGTGAACACAAATGGTCTTCCCGAGCGATATGGCGGTGCACGTTCCGGTGACCCAGCCCTCGGCGATGCTCTTGGTGTGCGTGGCGTTGATGTCGATCCCGACCGCGTAACGACCTGCGCCAGCATGCACAGCTGCGGCGACACTTCCGAGCGTTTCCCCGAGAACAACATGGGCTCCGCCGTGCAGGATTCCCACAACCTGACGGTTTCCTTCGACGGGCATGCGCGCGACGGAGCGTTCGGCGGAGATTTCGAGGAGTTCTATTCCCATCTTTCGCGTCAATTCGCCGCCGCCCGTCGAAAATCG
>CAIRWJ010000179.1 GCA_903882245.1 uncultured Microbacteriaceae bacterium
CGAATGGCAAACGGTGTGAACAGAATCGCCTGAACGACGAGTGCCATCCAGAAGTATCCGATAGGCGGAAGCCCAAGCGTTCCGACTGCCCAGCCGTCCCACACCGTGAAACACGCGATCATGACACCGACACCGAGTCCATAGAGCACCGAACTGAGTGGGGCGCGCGTTCCCGTGCGCGACCCAGCCGTCGAAATCACCCCGATACCCGCGATGATGACCGCGACACCGATGAGGGCGACGAGCGAGGGGCGTTCTCCGAGGATGAGTATTGCGCCGAGGACCGAGAGGGTTGGGCCGGTGCCCCGCGCGAGCGGGTAGACGAGCGATACGTCACCGTCGCGATAACCGCGCTGGAGTAAGAGGAAGTAAACGACTTCGAAGAGGCCGCAGAGACCGGCGAGCAGGATCCAGTTCCATTCGAAGTCAGTTGCCGCGAGCGTCGCAATCCCGAGCGGGGCGATGAGCACCGCGCCGACCAGGTTGATCCACCACAGGACCGTCGGAGTTGACGACCCGATTCGCTTGAGGAGAAGGTTCCACCCCGCGTGTGCTACCGCGCCACCCGCAATCAGCAGGAGGACGAGTGAACTAATTGCTGACCACCGTGCCGATGGCTTCGCCTCGGATTGCCTTGGCGATGTTGCCACCGGGCTCCATGCCAAAAATCCGCATCGGCAGATTGTTGTCGCGACAAAGTGCGAACGCCGTCGCATCGATGACCTTGAGTTCCTGCTCGAGCGCTTGCGAATAGGTGATCGTCTCGATCTTTTTCGCATCGTTGTTGGTGCGCGGGTCTGCGTCGTACACGCCGTCGACGCCGTTCTTGGCGACGAGGACCTCAACCGCCTTGATTTCGAGGGCACGCTGCGCTGCGACGGTGTCGGTCGAGAAATACGGGAGGCCAGCACCAGCGCCAAAAATTACGACGCGTCCCTTTTCAAGATGGCGAATCGCGCGCAACGGAATGTAGGGTTCGGCGACCTGCGTCATCTCGATCGCCGACTGAACGCGAACCGGCTGACCGGCTTGTTCGAGGAAATCCTGAAGGGCAAGAGCGTTCATGACCGTACCGAGCATTCCCATGTAGTCGGCGCGCGAACGATCCATTCCGCGTTGGCTGAGTTCTGCACCGCGGAAAAAGTTTCCCCCACCGACAACGATCGCGACCTGCACCGTCTTGGCGGCCTCGGCGATTTCACGGGCGATACCGCTCACGATGTCGGGGTCGACTCCGAGGGTTCCAGCGCCAAACGCTTCACCGGACAGTTTCAGAAGGACTCGGCGCGTCGACATGGAACCTCTCTTTCATGTCAAGCGTACCGAGTGGTTCGGGGAAATGGCGAAGGGAGGCTCGCGTTTCCGCGAACCTCCCGACGACAATGAGAGTTAGGCGCCGACCTTGAACCGGGCAAAGCCCGAAACGGTGAGTCCGGCCTGAGCGAGAACCTGCGTAATCGTGAGCTTGTTGTCACGCGCGTAGTCCTGCTCGAGAAGAGCGACCTGCTTGAAGAACGCGCCGAGGCGACCCTCGACAATCTTGGGAAGGGCTGCCTCGGGCTTGCCCTCTCCACGGCTGATCTCTTCGACGATGCGGCGCTCAGCTTCAACGGCGTCCGCAGGGACCTCGTCCTTGGTCAGGTACTGGGGGTCAGCGAACGAGATGTGCTGTGCAATCGCACGAGCGGTCTCTTCGTCCTTGCCCTCGTAGGCGACAACGACGCCGACCTGCGGAGGCAGATCCTTGCTGGTGCGGTGAAGATAAACGGCGAACTGTGAGCCGGCGATCTTGACAGCGCGGCGAAGTTCAACCTTTTCGCCAATGATGGCGGCGTCGTCGGCGATTCGGTCAGCGATGGACTGTCCGCCGACCTGTGCAGCGAGCGCGGTCTCGGTCGAATCGGCTCCTGCGGCGGCAACCGCCTCGATAACAACATCCGCAAGTGCGATGAATTTTTCGTTCTTCGCAACAAAGTCGGTCTCGCACGCGAGCTCGATCATGTACACCGCGTCAACGGTTTCCTTGGCGGCAACGAGGCCTTCGCTCGTCGAGCGGTCTGCGCGCTTGGCGTTACCCTTTGCGCCCTTGAGTCGAAGAATCTCGACGGCCTTATCCATGTCTC
>CAIRWJ010000180.1 GCA_903882245.1 uncultured Microbacteriaceae bacterium
ATGCCGGTCATGGACTCCGGGTTGGGTATTTCGCTCAAGAACACGAGACTCTCGACATCAAGCAGTCCGTTCTTGCAAACATGATGTCGGCTTCGCCCAGCCTTGGTGAAACCGAGGCGCGAAAAGTGCTCGGGTCGTTCCTCTTCACCGGCGATGACGCGACAAAACCGGCGGGAGTGCTCTCGGGTGGCGAAAAAACGCGACTTGCACTCGCGACCCTCGTCGTCTCGAGTGCCAACGTCCTGATTCTCGACGAACCGACAAACAACCTCGACCCAGCGTCGCGCGATGAAATTCTCGGAGCACTATCGCACTACAAGGGTGCTGTAGTCCTCGTGAGTCACGACCCAGGTGCCGTTGAAGCGCTGAACCCGGAGCGTGTGCTGATTATGCCGGATGGTCTCGAAGACCTGTGGAGTCAGGACTACCAGGAACTCATCGAGCTCGCGTAGCGTCAAGCGCTGCGTCTTCGATATCCTCGTCGCTACGTCGAGTGCGAACTTTTGGTTCGGGTACGACATCACCGCGCGCTTCTTTACGCAGCGCCCAGCCGTAGCCATAGAACCCCATGAGTGCGAAGACGTACCACTGAAGGGCATACGACAAGTGGGGGCCCTCGTCGAGCACGGGCTTATCCCACGGTGCCCCCGCAGCTGTAGCGGGGGACTCGTACTCGAGTCGGCCGTACCAACCGCGGTACACGTCAGCGCTAAGACGGTCACCGATCGTCTCGAGGTTAATGGTGGCGATTTGGCCGGCTGGAGCGTCTCGTCCGGCGATCAATTTTTCGCCAGGAATCAGGCGTGCACCGATCTCGACGGCCCCCGATGGAACGGCGGGAGTTTCAGCGGGTGCCGAGTTGTCGCCGTTGGCCGGTAACCACCCGCGGTTCACGACAAACACCGCACCGCTGGGCGTTTGCAACGGTGCCAGTTGTTCGAATCCGATTCCTCCCGGTCCAGATCGCGTCCGCACGTAGATGACGTCCGAAGACAGGTAAACGCCGGTCACACGAACGCTTCGCCATTTCTCGGAAACGTCGAACTCCGCTGAGGTGGCGAGAATCGCTACCAGATCGACCGCGGACTGGTCGTAATTCGCGTCGAGCAAGGCAATCGCAGCTTGCGCTTGGGCTCGACGGTCGAACTGCCATTGCCCGAGTCCGACGCAGGCAACCGCGAAGACGACAGTGAACCCCAGAATGCCCCACCACCGCGGGGTGACGGCGAGCCGCCACGGACTCACGGAGTAAAACTCGTCAGGCTCGGGACGTTGGATTCACGAGTGCGAACCGATTTCGAAGATTTTGCGTTGACCACATTGGCGAGCCCGACCGCGATGAGGGGTAGGACGACCACGCCCACCACGGGAAGCAGGATCCACCAACCGGGGGTGACGAAACACAGAAACAAACAGACAAGTCGAAGCCCCATCGCAATCAGATATTGGCCTAATCGCGTTTTGCGTTCCTCGTTGGGGGAAACAGGCAACGAAGTGAGGGATTGTGTCTCCGGAGTCATTTCTCAAGTCTACGCCCGCCACTACGCTGGTAACCATGACGACAGCACGCACCGTACTCATCACCGGCGGAAACCGCGGGATTGGTTTCTCGATCGCGGAAAAGTTCATCCAACTCGGCCATCGCGTCGCCGTGACGGCGCGTTCTGGCAAAGGCCCCGAGGGCAGCCTCACCGTGATGGCCGACGTTACTGATGGCGATTCACTCACCGCCGCAATTGCGACGGTAGAAGAAAAGTTCGGGCCAATCGAAGTAATCGTTGCGAACGCGGGGATCACGAAGGACACTCTCCTCATGCGGATGTCCGACGAAGACTTCGAGTCGGTCATTGATACGAATCTGACTGGCTCGTTCCGTCTGGTGAAACGGGGTATCACGTCGATGATCAAGCAGCGGTTCGGTCGCGTTATCTTCATCTCGTCAGTAGTAGGACTTCTGGGAAGTGCCGGGCAGGTCAACTATGCGTCATCCAAGAGTGCGCTCGTGGGATTCGCTCGCTCGTTGACGCGCGAACTCGCCGCTCGCGGGATAACGGCGAACGTTGTCGCACCGGGCTTCATCGAAACCGACATGACGGCGGCGCTACCTGCCGAGCAGCAAGCCGAATACAAGCGCACCATTCCCGCTGGACGCTTCGCGACCCCAGCAGAGGTCGCGTCCGTCGTCGCATGGCTAGCCTCTGATGACGCGGCGTATATTTCAGGGGCCGTCATCCCCGTCGATGGTGGACTCGGGATGGGTCACTGACTCGACGCTTAGCTGGCGCGGCGACCGAAGAACGGGGCGACCAGCGCTAAATCCCGCACGTCGATGTTCACGTTGGCAGCCTGTCGAACGTCGGGCTTTGCGCAAAACCCGATGGAAAGTCCGGCGATGTTCATCATGGCTAAGTCGTTTGCTCCGTCGCCGACCGCGATCGTGCTGGACAGGGGAATCCGTTTCTTCTTCGCGTAGGCAGTGAGAAAGTTTGCTTTCGCTGCCGCGTCAATCAACGGTCCGTAGGTTTTTCCGGTGAAAGCACCATCGATCACTTCGAGACCGTTGGCGACCCAGGCATCGAGTCCCAACTGTGTCGCGATGGGGTTGAGAATTTCATGGAAGCCGCCCGACACCGCAATGATATAGCCGCCCGCTTCATGCACAGCGTGAACCAAATGAAGTGCACCGTTGGTGACCGTCACCTTTCCGAGAACGTCGTCGAGTACCGTCGCCGGGGTTCCGCGCAAGGTGGCGACACGTTGGGCGAGCGCCTCAGCGAAGTCGATCTCGCCACGCATCGCTCGCTTGGTGAGTGCCGCGACCTCGTTGCCAGAACCCGCCGCATCGGCAAGCAGGTCAATGATTTCGTCGTTGATAAGAGTCGAGTCGACGTCGCAGACCACGATGAAACGACTCACGCAAACTCCTTCGCCATGGAACTATAAGGATATCGCGTGACGTGGTCGGGCGGTGCGCCCCGTCACAGTCGTGCTGGACGTTTCGTCGCGCACGGAGATTAGGAGCACCTTTTCTCGTCTGATACAGTTGGGTGTTGCGCACATGCGCCCCCGCATCTTAAAAGGACATCATGAAGGCTGAAATTCACCCCACCTACGCTCCGATCGTTTTTCGCGATCTCGCGAGCGGC
>CAIRWJ010000181.1 GCA_903882245.1 uncultured Microbacteriaceae bacterium
CGGTCGATTCGTGTCGATGTACGGAAGTGACGAACTCGGGCTGCTCACCTGGCGCTTCATCCTCGACCAAGCGGGTTACGGTGTCACGAGCGACATTCTCAGCCACTCCGTGTCTCTCGCGCAGTATCTCATCGGCGACATCACTGACGTTGTGGGTATGCGCAACACGACCATTCCGCAACGCCCGCTGCCTACGGGAGCGGCGAGCCACTACGGCCGCGGTCGTCCCGAAGACCCCAAGGGCGACGTCGAAAACGAAGACTTCGCCTCGATGCTGTGTAACTTCGAAAACGGTGCAACCGGAACGTTTGAGGTGAGCCGCACGCTGGTCGGCCCCGAAAGCCAGAACGCGTTCGAGATTTACGGAACCAAAGGCGCACTGGCGTGGAACCTCGAAAAGATGAACGAACTGCAGTACTACCGACTGACAGACGACATCAGTTCCGGGTACACCACCATCTACGGCGGCGATCGCTTCCCGTTTCACGGTGTTTTTTCGCCCGGTCAAGCGAATCCGATTGGGCTTGAGGACCTCGTAGCCATCGAAGACTATTCATTCCTCGAGGCGCTCGCGACCGACGGAGTGTTCTCACCGAGTTTCCGCGAAGCCGTTGATGTCGTCAACGTGCAACAGGCTTTGATCAATTCATGGGACTCCAAGACGTGGGAAACCGTGACAGACCTCACAGGAGAAAATCGTGGCAAGTAAGACCATTCGCATCACGACTGCCGAAGCGCTCGTGCGCTTTCTCATCGCGCAGCGCACCGTCGTTGATGGCACGAACGTTCCCCTGTTTCCTGGCGCCTACGGCATCTTTGGTCACGGAAACGTGACAAGCCTCGGGCATTCGCTGGAGACGCATCGAGACGCATTGCCCGTGTGGCGTGGCCAAAACGAGCAGGGAATGGGTCTGGCCGCCGCCGCATTCGCCAAGGCATCGCGCAGGCAGCAGATTATGGTGTGCACGACATCGATTGGACCGGGTGCAACCAACATGGTCACGGCAGCCGGGGTCGCCATGTCCAACCGACTTCCCGTCCTTTTCATCGCGGGTGACACCTTTACAACGCGTCTGCCCGACCCCGTCCTTCAACAGGTTGAACACTTCGGAGTTCCTTCAACCACGGTCAACGACGCGTTCCGACCGGTCGTTCGCTATTGGGATCGCATCACGCACCCAGCTCAGATCCTGAGCTCCTTGCCGCAAGCGGTCGCAACGATGCTCGATCCTGGTGACTGTGGGCCAGCCTTTATCGGCTTGCCACAAGATGTCGCCGCTGACGCATTTGACTACCCCGAGTCATTCTTTGAGACAACCATTCACGAATCCCCCCGGCCTCGTCCCGATCGCGGCCAGCTCGCTCGCGCAGTGGAAATGCTGCGAGCCGCCAAACGACCCGCGATCATCGCGGGAGGTGGCGTTCACTACTCGCGGGCCGAGACCGAACTGGCAATGTTCGCCGAAAAACACGGAATTCCGGTCGTCGAGACGGTTGCGGGAAAGTCCTCCCTCGTTGCGAGCCACCCGCGCTATGCCGGGCCAGTCGGTGTAACGGGTGCGGAAGCCGCCAACGCGGTGGTGAGGGACGCCGACGTGATACTCGCCGTCGGCACGCGCCTCGAGGACTTCACTACGGGTTCGTGGACACTGTTTCCCACCGAGACGCAATTCGTCGGTCTGAACGCGGCCCGCTTTGATGCAATCAAGCACCGCTCCGCGCCGCTCGTTGCCGATGCTCGAGAAGGTCTTACCGAGCTGAGCGAGGCGCTCGGCGATTGGTCGACCGATCCGTCCTGGACCGAGAACGCCACACGTTTGCGCGGCGAACTCGACGTCTTTGTCAATGGACGCATCGCGGACGACGGAGTGTGGCCACCGAGTTACGCACAATTAGTTGGGTTGGTGCACAGTGCTGCGACCGAAGAGGACTACGTTCTCACTGCCGCTGGTGGATTGCCGGGTGAACTCAATATCAACTGGATGAGCAAAGCGGTCGCCAGTTTCGACTGTGAATACGGTTATTCCTGCATGGGATATGAAATCTCGGGTGCGTGGGGTGCCGCAATGGCCCGACCCAACGGCGAAGTCTTTGCCATGGTCGGCGATGGCTCGTATCTGATGATGAACTCCGACATTTACGCTTCGGTGTTGTCCGGCCACAAAATGATCCTCGTCGTCTGCGACAACGAGGGTTATGCCGTCATCGAACGACTGCAAACAAATCAGGGTGGTGCGTCGTACAACAACATGTTGGCGGATTCCGTGGGAACCGGAACCGACGCTCGCGTTGACTTTGCCGCCCACGCCGCCTCGATGGGAGCGGTCACGTTCGAGGTGCACAGCCTCACCGAGTTCGCCGACGCTCTGACGAAGGCGCGTCAGGCCACAAGCACCTCGGTGATCGTGACCAAGGTCCGCGCCAAGGACTTCACCGAAGGCGGCGCATTCTGGCAGGTCGGAGTGCCCGAGGTATCTGACCGCGCGACCGTCACCGCGGCGCGAGCATCAATGGACAAGGGCCTAAAGAACCAGCGTCCCGGCGTTTAACGGCGGCCACAATGTGTGAGGGGTAAACCCTTCCCACTCGCGGTCAGAAGACCAAGTCGTAACGCTTGAACACGTCGTCGTGCACCCAGCCACGACCCTCGTACAGCGCTTGAGCCGGCGCGTTCAGATGTGCCGTTCGTAGCCAAATTCGAACCGCACCGGCATCCTGCGCGGCCGCCTCCGTTTCGGTCATCAACTGGTCAGCAATGTGTCGGCGCCGAAAGTCGGGGTGGACAAAAACGTCGTTCAACAGCCAAATCCCGGCGAGCGCCACGGTAGAAAAAGTCGGATAGCACTGAGCAAAACCAACGAGTTGATGACCATCCTCTGCGACAAAGACGACGCTCTCGTTCATCGAGAGGCGATCACGAAGAAATTGTTGAGTGTTGGAGTTCGGCTCTTGATTGTAAAAACCACGATATTGCTCGACCAACACGCTTAATTGTTCGATGTCCGAAATTGATGCACGACGAATGTGGACCATGACAAAACCCTACCGACCCCGCGTGAACTGACATTTATCCCCGCTCGTCGACCGAATGAAAATTGAACAAAGGTAAAGTTGAAATGTATTTGCTGCATCGCTATTAGCCGCTGAAAGGGAGTCCTGTGGAACAAATTAAACTTGTTATCTGGGACCTCGATGACACGTTTTGGGCCGGTACCATCTCTGATGGTCCCGTCCGGCAGATTAAGCGGAATCGTGAAATTGTAATCGCTCTCGCCAAGCGCGGAATAGTTAGTTCAATTTGCTCGAAGAATGACGAGTCGGTGGCCCTCGCAGAACTTCAGAAATCGTCGATGGCGGACTATTTTGTTCTCCCAAGTATCGATTGGAGTCCGAAAGGACCGAGAATTCGCAAATTGATTGAGGATTTGAATTTGCGACCCATCAATGTCCTTTTCATTGATGACCTCGCCAAAAACCTTGAAGAAGCTCGTTTTGTATCCTCCGAGCTGAATGTTGCGCTGCCAGAGATTCTCGACACGCTACTGGAAAACCCTGCTGTTGCCGGAAAACCTGACCCCGCATTGAAGCGCTTGAAACAGTACAAGGTTCTTGAACACAAAATTTCGGAACAGTCAGCATTCCAGGGTGACACCGATGACTTCCTCCGTCAGTCCGATATCAAAGTTGCGGTGCTTCCACCGACGGAAAATGACCTGGAGCGACTTGAAGATCTCATCAATCGGTCTAACCAACTCAACTTCACCAAACTTCGGGTTGACCAGTCGACACTCACTCACTATGTGAACCCGACAAACTTGACCACTGGCGCAGTGTGGGTAAGCGACAGATATGGGGATTACGGTCTTGCTGGGTTTTACGCACTAGACGACGGCGCACTCACCCAGTTTGCGTTCTCGTGTCGTATTTTGGGTTTTGGAGTGGAAAGCTGGCTGTACCAAAAACTCGGTTGTCCGCCACTTGAGATCAGTGGCGAAGTATCGGCAACTCTTGAACGCGACACAGCGATTGATTGGATCACCGAGGTTGAATCTCATCAGCAACGTGCTGACTCCACCACGGCCGCCGATCGGCTATTGGTCAAGGGTGGTTGCGATCTGAGGCAGTTGAACCCCTACCTCCGAGCCGATGTGGC
>CAIRWJ010000182.1 GCA_903882245.1 uncultured Microbacteriaceae bacterium
CGATGCTCGCGCCGGCGCGCAACGCCTGTTGCACCGTGACGATTCGACCATCTGTTGGTTTACGAGACTCCTCGAGAAGCGCCGTGATGTCGCCGACGGGTCCGCTCCAGTGGAAGGAACTTCCGCGCTTTTCTAGGGACCGAAGAGATTTTTGCAGCGCGGTGGTGAAGTTTCGGCCGATAGCCATTGCCTCCCCCACGCTCTTCATAGTTGTGGTGAGGCCCGTGTCAGCACCGGGGAACTTCTCGAACGCGAAACGCGGCACTTTCACCACGACGTAGTCGAGAGTCGGTTCGAACGACGCAGGCGTCACCCCGGTGATGTCGTTGGGGATTTCGTCAAGGCGATAACCAATTGCCAATTTCGCCGCAATCTTGGCGATGGGGAAACCCGTGGCTTTCGACGCGAGCGCACTCGATCGGCTCACGCGCGGGTTCATTTCGATGACGATGACGCGGCCGTTCGCCGGATCGATTGCAAACTGGATGTTGCAACCGCCTGTGTCTACTCCGACTGCCCTGATTATTCGAATCCCGATATCACGCAGATTTTGATATTCGCGATCGGTCAACGTCAATGCTGGGGCGACCGTCAGTGAGTCGCCCGTGTGGACACCCACCGGGTCGATGTTTTCAATCGAGCAGACGACAACCGTATTGTCAGCCGCGTCGCGCATCAATTCGAGTTCGTATTCTTTCCAGCCGAGTATCGACTCTTCGAGCAAAACCTCGCTCGTCGGGCTTTCGTGAAGCCCGTTCTCGACCATTCGGCGAAGCTCTGGCTCGTCATGGGCGAAACCGGAACCGAGCCCTCCCATCGTGAACGAGGGTCGAATCACCACGGGATATCCGGTCTCGGCGACGAATGCGAGCGCTCCATCCACCGATTTCACGACAACGCTCTGCGCGACATCGGCTCCACAGTCGAGCACCAAGTCTTTGAAAATTTGCCGATCTTCGCCCCGCTGAATCGCCTCGAATTTTGCTCCGATGAGTTCAACGTTGTACTTCGCCAGGATTCCCTGTTCGTGAAGTGCCATTGCGGCGTTCAACGCGGTTTGACCACCGAGTGTCGGCAAAATCGCATCGGGTTTTTCCTTAGCGATGATTGCTTCAATTGCCGATGTCGTAATCGGCTCGATGTAGGTCGCATCCGCGAAATCGGGATCGGTCATGATGGTTGCAGGATTCGAATTGATGAGAATGACCCGAATGCCCTCCTCGCGAAGGACGCGGCAGGCTTGAGTGCCCGAATAGTCGAACTCGGCCGCCTGCCCAATCACGATCGGCCCTGAGCCGATAACAAGAACAGAGTGGATATCGTCGCGCTTCGGCACTATTTGGTTCCCCCGTTACTCAGCACGAGCTCGCGGAATTCGTCGAACAGGTAGGTGGAATCGTGAGGTCCTGCCGCAGCCTCCGGGTGGTATTGGACACTGAACGCCGGCCGATCGAGAGCCCGTAGCCCCTCGACGCAGTCGTCATTCAAGCCGACGTGGCTGACTTCAACGCGACCGAATCCGGCCGGAGAATCGACCACGCCGGTGGTCGGGGCGTCAACAGCAAATCCGTGGTTGTGGGCGGTTATTTCGATTCGGCCAGTTCTCTTGTCAAGCACGGGCTGGTTGATTCCGCGGTGACCGTATTTGAGCTTGAACGTCTCGAATCCCAGCGCGCGGCCGAGAAGTTGATTTCCGAAACAGATGCCAAAGAAGGGAATACGCCTCTCGAGAACTCCTCTCAACAGTTTGACATGTCGATCGGATGCGCTTGGATCTCCCGGGCCGTTGGAGTAGAACACCCCGACAGGTTCGATGGCGAGAAATTCGTTAAGCGTGGCCGACTGGGGTAACACGTGAACCTCAAAACCGCGAATAGCGAGGTGGTTGAGTGTCGCGTTCTTGACCCCCAGATCGAGAACAGCGAGCGCGCCAATAGACGGGCCTACTGCGGGAATGACGTAAGCCTGTTTCGCTGAGACCTCAGCCGACAAATTGCGACCAGACATCTCTGGAGCCGCCACGACCGCAGCGAGATACTGTTCCGTGGTACGGCCATCGAGCGGGAATATTCCGGCGCGCATTGCGCCTGATTCTCGGATGATTCTGGTGATGGCTCGAGTGTCGACTCCCGAAATGCCCACCACAGCGTTCGAAACGAGGTCGTCATCGAGGTTTCGCTGCGAGCGGAAGTTCGACGAACGCCGAGCGGGGTCACGAACAACATATCCCTCAACCCAAATCCGGCCGGACTCTTCGTCCTCGGTGTTCATTCCAGTGTTCCCGATGTGCGGAGCAGTCTGCACAACGATTTGACCGGCATAGGACGGGTCCGTCAGTGTCTCTTGATAACCGCTCATGCCAGTCTGAAACACAATCTCACCGATTCGTTCGCCCACCGCACCATACGATGCGCCATCGAATCGATGTCCGTCTTCGAGTACCAGGGTCGTATTGCGTGTCATGCGTTCCTCACGAGTTCGGGGGCGACAAGAGTGCCATCACTGACAGTTTCGATTCCGCGGAAAATCGTGGACATCACGTGTCCGGGCAGCGTGAACCCAACGAAAGGGCTGTTGGTCGAACCGCCGTGCAAACGACTCGTGGACCAACTCTCGCTTCTGGCTGGGTCGACCAATGTGATGTTTGCTGGACAGCCCACGGTCAACGGTGAGGCGTAGCCATCAACCCGCCCAATCTCGGCAGGTGTCACTGACAGGACTCGCGCAACATCGATCCACCCGATGTGACCAGTATCGACGAGCGCATGCTGCACGACGCTCAACGCCGATTCGAGACCGACCATGCCGAACGAGGCATCGTGCCACGTGCAGTCCTTCGTTGAGTTGGCGTGCGGTGCGTGGTCCGTCGCAACGATGTCGATCGTGCCGTCCGCAACCGCTCGACGGAGTTCTTCGACATCCTCGGACGTACGTAACGGTGGGTTGACCTTGTAGACGGGGTCGTAGGCGAGTGCACGGTCATCAGTGAGGAGCAAATGGTGAGGAGTGACCTCAGCCGTGACGGAAATGCCACGCTTCTTCGCCCACCGAATCACGTCGACAGAACCCGCAGTCGACACGTGGCAAATGTGAAGTCGAGCGCCGACATACTCGGCCAACAAGACATCTCGGGCAATAATCGATTCCTCCGCCACTCTCGGCCAACCTCGCAGTCCCAGTTCGCTCGACACGCGTCCTTCGTTGACAACGCCATCAATCGCGAGTCGGGGGTCTTGTGCATGTTGGGCAATCACCCCGTCGAATGTAGCGACGTATTCGAGCGCGCGTCGCATCACAAGTGAGTCGCCGACGCACTTGCCATCGTCGGAAAAAACCGTCACCGCTGCCGCGCTATGGGCCATTCCACCGATGTCGGCGAGTTGTTCGCCTGCCAGGTTTCGTGTTACCGCGCCGATGGGACGCACCTGCACATATCCAGCGTGCCTGCCCCGCTCCGCAACAAGCTCAACAAGCTCGGCAGTATCTGCTACCGGGCTCGTATTGGCCATTGCGTGAACCGTGGTGAAACCACCAGCCGCCGCAGCGCGTGAACCCGACAGAATCGTCTCAGATCCCTCACCGCCAGGTTCGCGAAGATGGGCGTGAAGGTCGACCAGGCCGGGAAGAGCAATCAATCCGTGAGCGTCGATCACGCGATCGGCTGAAGCGGTGAGCGAACCGATGTCGCGAATCGTGTCTCCATCAATCAAGATGTCGGCGGTTTCTTTGCCGAGGAGAGCAGCGCCGCGGATAAGGATAGTCATCGTGAATCCCCCATCAATGTGTAGAGCACCGCCATGCGTAACGCGACACCGTTGGCGACCTGCTCGGTAACCGTCGATTGCGGTGAATCGGCAACGCTTCCCGAGATCTCTAACCCTCGGTTCATCGGTCCCGGATGCATCACAATCGAGGTCGACGGTAACCGGCTTAGGCGCGAATGGTTCATTCCCCACAACGCACTGAACTCTGATTCCGACGGGAAGAACCCGCTCGTCATCCGCTCCTTTTGAACTCGAAGAGTCATGACAACATCAGGTTTCGTCTCGATTGCTTCGTCGAGTGTTGATACGACGGTTGCGTCCCAGCCCTCAATTTCACGCGGAAGAAGCGTCCGTGGCGCAGCGAGCGTCACGGTTGCTCCAAGCGTTTTGAGCAGTAACGCGTTGCTTCGCGCGACGCGCGAGTGAAGGATGTCGCCGACAATAACTACGGAGATACCTGCTAAGTCCTTTCCGCGAGCGTCGTCGCCACGGAGACGCGAACGAATCGTGAACGCATCGAGAAGCGCTTGCGTCGGGTGTTCGTGGGTCCCGTCGCCGGCATTGATGATGTGCGCATCGACCCAGTTGTTGTTCGCAACAGTCGTGGCGACACCTGAATGCGAGTGACGAAGCACAATAAAGTCTGCGCCCATTGCTTCGAGTGTTTGGAGCGTGTCTTTGAGGCTTTCCCCTTTTGAGACGCTGGAACCCTGCGTCGTGAACGTCGTGACATCAGCGCTGAGGGCAAGAGCGGCTGCTTCAAAAGAGAGTCGAGTCCTGGTGCTGTCTTCGAAGAACACATTGGCAACGGTCTTGCCTCGGAGTGTCGGCAGCTTCTTGACATCGCGTGACCGGACGTCGACCATGTCAATCGCTGTGTCAAGGATCGCGATAGCTGTGTCGGTTGTGAAGTCTCGTGTCGAGATGAGGTGTTTCACGCAATGCTCACTTCGTCTAAATCGTCGATCTCGGCAATCGACACGTTCACTCTTTCACTCGTTGAGGTCGGCAAGTTCTTGCCAACGAAATCCGCTCGAATCGGAAGTTCACGGTGTCCGCGGTCGACCAATACCGCAAAACGGACTGCATCGGGGCGACCGAGAGCGGTGATCGCGTCCAAAGCTGCACGAACAGTTCGCCCAGAAAACAGAACGTCATCGACGAGAATCACAGTAGACTCATCGATGCCCGATGCCGGAATTTCCGTCGCTACCGTGGCACGGGTCGATTGAGTTGAAAGATCATCGCGGTACATGGTGACGTCAAGCGTGCCGACCTGGACTTCCTGAGGTTCGATATCCGCCACGAGCCGTGCTAGGCGCCGAGCCAGATGTACGCCGCGCGTAGGGATTCCGAGAAAAACTAGCCCGAAGCGGCCACGTTGTGATTCGACAATCTCGTGCGCAATGCGCTTGAGAGCCCGGTCGATGTCGGGCTTGGTGAGAACGATACGCGTCACTCAGTAATTCCTTTCCCGCCTCACAGGACGCTTTAAAGGATTCAGTGACTCAACTCTAGTCTTTGTTGAGAGATTTCCGAGTGACCGCGCCCAAAATTCCACCGATGAAATTTACGGCGTCATCGGATCCGTACTCCGCTGCAAGCGCTAGTGCTTCAGATCGGATTACATCAGGCGGGGTATCGGTATACGTCAGCTCCCAAATGGAGATGCGAAGAATAGCTCGGTCTACTGGATACAAGCGCGCGAGTGTCCAACCCGTTAACGACGCCGAGATCACCGCGTCGATCGCAGAGCCATTTGTGTTGAGACCAGCGAGAATCGAGCGAACGAAGTCCGCTTCGGTCAGGGACTGTAGTTTTGCCCCCTGGCGTGTATCGAAATCGATGAGAGCTTGATTGAGTGTGCGACCGCGCTGTTCGGATTCATACAATGCGTCGAACGCCGCTTTGCGCGCCTTCGTTCTGGCGGACACTATTCGTTTACACGGCCTAGGTATGAGCCGTCACGGGTATCGACCTTTACCTTGGTTCCTTGCTCAAGGAACAAAGGGACCTGGATCTCGAGCCCAGTCTCGACCGTTGCGGGCTTTGTGCCACCGGTCGAACGGTCTCCCTGAAGACCCGGCTCGGTGTAGGTGATCTCGAGAGGAGCGGTGCGAAGCCCGAGTCGTAGAGTGCCTGTACGCCGGATCCGAGAGCGTCAGAGACGGTCTGGACGAACGGTGCAATTCCGAGGAACGCAACC
>CAIRWJ010000183.1 GCA_903882245.1 uncultured Microbacteriaceae bacterium
GGCGTTCGAAACGACCCTCGGAAAGGCGATATTCAACAGCCTTTTGCCGGCTGATTTCCCGTACGTGACGGACGTCGCGGACAAGAGTGTCATCACTGAAATCGTCGAGGTCCTCGCCGAGAAGTACCCCAAGGTCGTCGTTGCGGCAACCCTCGACGCACTCAAGGACGCCGGATTCCACTGGGCCACTCGTTCGGGAGTCACGGTCGCACTCAGCGACGTCGTGACGCCGAAAGAGAAGAAGTCGATTATCGAGAAGCACGAGAAGTTGGCCGCGAAGGTCGATGGACAGTTCGAAAAGGGACTCATTTCGGAACTCGAGCGCCACAAGGAACTCATCACGATTTGGACCGACGCCAACGTCGAAGTTTCGGCCGCGCTAAAGGCGGAAATGTCCAAGGGCTACAACACCATCAACCGCATGGTCACCTCGGGTGCGCGTGGTAACTGGCTCCAAGTTGGAAACATCGCTGGAATGCGTGGGCTTGTTGCGAACCCGAAGGGCGAGATCATCTCGACCCCGATCAAGAACTCGTACCGCGAGGGACTGTCGGTTGCCGAGTACTTCATCGCCACCCACGGTGCGCGTAAGGGACTTGCGGATACGGCACTTCGTACTGCCGACTCGGGCTATTTGACTCGTCGTCTCGTCGACGTTTCGCAGGATGTGATCATCCGCGAAGCGGACTGTGCCACGACCAAGGGACTCCCGTTCACGATTGCGACCGACGGGGTTGCCGCTGACAACGTCGAGAACCTTGTCTTCGCGCGCACCCTCGCTGCTGACGCAGTAGACGGTAAGGGCAAGGTTGTCGCCGAAGCTGGATCCGACATCGGCCGCCAGACAATCAAGGACTTCATCGCCGCAGGCGTCACGTCGCTCCTCGTTCGTTCGCCGCTGACCTGTGAGTCGACAAAGGGTGTTTGTGGCGCATGCTACGGCCGCTCGATGGCGACTGGTAAGACTGTCGATCTCGGAGAAGCGGTCGGCATCATCGCCGCCCAGTCGATCGGTGAACCCGGAACCCAGCTCACGATGCGTACCTTCCACACTGGTGGCTCGGCGTCGGCAGCGGACATCACGCAGGGTCTTCCCCGCGTGGCCGAGCTGTTCGAAGCACGTACCCCCAAGGGAGCAAGCCCCATCGCGGATGCAACCGGTCGCGTCGCGATCGACGAGTCGGGCGCACAGCGCAAGCTCATCTTGACGCCAGACAATGGTGATGACGCGTACTCCTACACGATTCTCAAGAACGCTGTTCTTCTGGTCGAAGACGGTTCGCACGTCGAGGTCGGAACCCAGTTGTTCGTCGGAACGCTCGACCCGAAGGATGTCCTTCGAGTTCGCGGTCTGCGCGAGGTTCAAACTCACCTCGTCGAAGGCGTCCAAGGCGTGTACCTGTCGCAGGGTGTCCCCATCCACGACAAGCACATCGAGGTCATCGTTCGTCAGATGCTTCGCATGGTGTCGATCGTCGATCAGGGTGACACCGAGCTCGTACCGGGTGAACTCATCGACAACATCCGCTTCCGTGCGATCAACCGCGACGCTGTTTCGCGAGGAGCCAAGCCCGCTACCGCGCGCGCCGAACTCCTCGGAATCACCAAGGCGTCGCTCGCAACCGAGTCGTGGCTGTCGGCCGCGTCGTTCCAGGAGACCACTCGCGTACTCACGCAGGCGGCCCTCGAGCGCAAGTCCGACCCGCTCATCGGTCTGAAGGAAAACGTCATCATCGGAAAGCTCATCCCGGCTGGAACTGGTCTCGCGAAGTACCGCGCGGTCGACATCAAGGCCAACGTGGACGAAGCCGACCGCAAGTACCCCCAGCGTCACTTCACCGCGGGTGGCTTCTCGGAAGACGCGTTCACTTACGCCGACATCGAGTCCTTCAACTCGGCGTCGTATGACGCATCGGGTTTCCAGACCGAGTACTAAAGCTCTAGACACGTTCGGGGTGGGCCTTCGGGTTCACCCCGTTCGTCGTTTCTGGGGAGGATTCCGGCGGGGGTGTGCCAACGACGGATACGGTATAGCGATGCTCGACTCGTTCTATCTGTGCGCCGTGATCGCGTGGGCGGCTGCCCTCGCGTGGGTCGACTTCCGTGAACACCGGTTGCCCGACCGGCTGACTCTCCCCGCGATTCCTGTCGCACTGGCAGTTCTCACGCTGAATAGACCTGACAATCTGGGGTTGGCGGCAACCGTCGCCGTCACAGTTATGGCGATCGGTCTCGTTGCACACCGGGTCGCCCACCTGGGGCTGGGCGACGTGAAACTGGCACCCACGGTCGTGATTATCGTGTCGAACACCGAGAATCCCGGTGAAAACCTCGCAGAATGGCTCGTGGCAATGTTAATTCTCGGCGGAATTCACGCGTCAATCCACCTATCAGTCACCCGTGATTGGCGTTCGCACATCCCGTTCGGACCCGCGATTCTCGGGGGAATGCTGGCCGCGGTGACGGCGGGTTGACCAAAACCCCAAATACGGTGTAATCTTGAGATTTGTGTGCGTGCCATCGCGTGCGAGGAATCGCGTGGGAAGGTAACACACACAAGGACCGTTATCCGGGTCGATTGCGTGACGCAGCCGAGCCGAGGTCCCCACGGCATATCGACCGCCGGTCGTTTGAGAACATCACTGTCACCGTGCAGAAA
>CAIRWJ010000184.1 GCA_903882245.1 uncultured Microbacteriaceae bacterium
CGCTGATCGTCCTTGAGGTCCTCGTATTTCTGCACCAGCGCGAGAGTGGCATCCACCGACAATCCGCCGGGAAGCGGTCGATTGGGCAATGCTGCTTCATAGTCCTCCATCGACAACAGCCGAACCTTTCGCCATTCGATCTCTGCCGCGATTCCGCGCAACAGTTCGTCCGTCGCCCGAATGTTCAATTGAGCCGCCGCGCGCTTGAGCGTCGCCGCTTTGGAATGCAGGACTTTCGGCAAATCTCCGCCGATGAGGTCGGGCCAGAAATGCGCCAATTGCCGCATTGCCGCGGAGTGGAAGGTGCGGCACGCAACACCCTCGACGCCCAGTTCGCTCAGTCGGCTGCGCATTTCACCGGCAGCCTTGACGGTGAACGACAACGCAAGGACCTTTTCCGCGCTATAGACGCCGGTCTCGACGCCATACGCGATTCGATGAGTGATCGCTCGGGTTTTGCCAGAACCAGCACCGGCGAGTACTCGCACTGGGCCAACGAGCGCGAGCGCGACTTTGCGTTGATTCTCGTCGAGAGATTCAATGAGTGCGCTCATCGTCTTCCTCTCGCGTGGCAAACCCGAACGGGCGCGGGTTCGGCTTAAAGTACGGATATGGCATTGTCCCCCATCATGCTAACCGCGTGGGCGGTTGCAGAGATTCCGTCCCTCGAAATCGACGGCTACCGGGACTCGTCGACTGCTGACTTTGATCGCGTCACGTGCCGTACCTCAGACGATCGCGTCATCTCGATTTCGTCTCCACTCACAGCGCCCGCAGCGGATGTACAGAACGCAGAGCACCGTGTTGGGCAACTCCTCGGGGCAGGGGTGCGGGAACGGTTGCCGTTCGGTGTCCCCCACACTCTCGCGGCGGGTTCGCATGACAAACGGCGGATTGTTGTCACCGAGGAAACCAGCGGAACTCCGTTGTCGAGCCTCAAGGATGCCCGCGTCGCAATCCCATCACTTGCGTCGGCAATCGCGGCCATCCATAACCTGCCAGCGTCGATCGTCACGCGAAACGTGATTCCCGCGACGACATCGCTGGATAGCTTGCGCGACGCGGCCGGAATCATTGACCGCGCACACCAAACGACCAAGGTCCCGAGCCCGCTCCTCGATCGGTGGGACGCGGCCATCGAGGACGCCGGCATGTGGCAGTTCACGCCGACAATCACCCACGGCAATCTGGACTTCGATGCAATTCTGATGGACGGGGCAGCAGTGTCAGGCGTGATCAATTGGGCGGGGGCTCGAGTTGCGGACCCCGCCGACGACCTGTTGCGAGTGTTCGCCCGTTTCGGCGCCGAGGATGCTGTGGAATTCATGAACCTTTATTCGACCGAACGACCAACGAACGACAGGCGCCTCGCACACCGCGCTCGCTTCGCCTCGGAATTGGATGTCGCTCGCTGGCTCATTCATGGCGCTGATTCGAATGACGACGGAATCGTGACGGATGCGGTTGCCATGCTGAACGCCCTCCTCGCCGCGGTGACGGACAATCCCGCGACCGATCTCGGCGCTCCGCCGAAATTGCCGACGACATTGATGTTCGGAGAAAATCGAACAGCCACAACGTCGACGCGAGACGAACCGACACCCGAACCGCTTTAACTAGTCGATGGGCGGAAGCGCCTCGAGACGCGCTAAACGTTCGGGCTCCACCGTCCACTCCCAGTCATGAGCGATGTAATAGAGGACCGCATCGACTTCGGTCACGTCGATTGAGAGCAGCGCTGCCAGCGCACGCCGGTACAACACCAACTGCATCGCCTTGGCGTCTTTTTCCGATTCCGTGGGTTTCGCTCCGGTCTTCCAGTCGACGACAACCCATCGACCATCGATGCGGTAGACGGCGTCAATCTTGCAAACCACGATGTGTTTGCCCTGGGGAAGAAGGATCTCTAGCTCGGTGTGTTCGGGCTTGAGTCCGGGCCACTTCGACGCGAGGAAGGAGTCTTTCAATTTACGCATTCCGTCGTCGGAATCAGGAAGGTCGTTCGCTTGGTCCCAACCATCAACGAAATCATCGACAACACCACCACGTTCGATCCAAAGGTGCACTTCGGTTCCCAAACGTGCTGCGCGATAAGGGCGTGTCGGGACGGGACGCCGATTGCCTTCACGAACCTTGGCAAGATCCATTGACCATTCGGCGTAACGCGACGCGGGGATGCGCACGGGAATGTCCGCTGCCCCTAGCGTTTCGTGCGCGAGGAGTTGTTCGATGGCGCGGGAATCGACTGGATCGACAGAACCCGTCGAGGTTTCGATTTCCCGCGCAGCGGCGTCATACGCATCGCGATGCCTCGCTCGTCCGAGCGGGTCGCGCGGCGGCCACTCGACCGCGATTCCTTCGCCATCAGGGTTGGATTCTGGTACCGGATCGATGATCGTCTTTTCCAAGAGTCCCGCCGCGCGTAGTTCCTCCCAATACGTGCTGGGAATCTTTGCCGTCTTGCCCTTGCCCTCGAAATGCGCACCCGAAATCCACAGGTGGTGTCGTGCGCGAGTAACTCCGACGTACATCAGGCGACGCTCTTCAGGAAGGATTAACATCGTCTTGAGTCGACGGGTGTACGCCTCGGACTCAAGAAAAAGGTCGTCGATGGTGGAGGCCGTTTCCCAGGTGAATTCGGGCAAATATTTGCGGTCACTTCGGAATTTTCGGGGTAGCGCCCCGAGTTGCAACCAGCCCATCTCGTTCGCCGCCTTGGACTTGTCCCCGCGAAGACTTCCATTTGCGGGAATGGGTGGTTGTGTCCAACGAGGCAGTGCTACAACGTCCCACTCGAGCCCCTTGGAGGAATGAACGGTGAGGACTTGGAC
>CAIRWJ010000185.1 GCA_903882245.1 uncultured Microbacteriaceae bacterium
ATCGATGGTCAGGTCAATTAGCTCGACGACCTGACGAACCCCTGGGCCATCCCAGCGACGGCGGGCACGACAGTCAATACAACAAACGCCGGGAACAGGCAAACCCCGAGCGGGATAAGCATCTGTCCGGGGAGTCGCTCGATAGCTTCGCGAACCGCAAATCGAACGGATCGTCGTCGTTCGTGAGAGTCCGCGCGGATGAGCCCCGAAACGGGTATGCCCGTCTCCCGAGCGGTCGCTCGGATATCAACGATGCTCGTCCATTCCGAACCCACGCCCCACAGTTCGCCGCTCGCACGTAAAGCGTTCTCGACATCGGCACGAATCCCGGTGACAGACAAAATCTCTGCAACCACATCGCCGAGAATTCCCGTTGCTGGCGATGGAGCAGCGATACGACGACGCAGGCGGTCCATCCACATCCATCCGCCGAAGGACGCGCCGAGTCCGACGGCAAGGCATAGCCATCCAATCGGCCCGCCAAGGAGAAAACCGAGGGCGTGCATACCGAAGAGCTCGGTGACAATCAGGGTGAATGCAGGCAGAGCGGTGAGCACGAACGCCGAATGCCGGGCCGATGTGGCGGCGATGGCGGCCTCGCGTTCCAATTCGATGTTCGCGTCAAGGGCGTCGGCGACGACTCGAAGAATGCGCGTCCGAGGCGCTCCTGTCTCACGCGCGATCTCGAGAATCTCGGCGACAAAATCGTCGTTGCCCGTGCGGTCATCGTGTTGGGTGACCCCGGCGTCCAACGTCGCCGCAAGTCGCCTAAGTTCGGTCGGTGTCATCGCGACATCTCGAGAACGTCCCCAACGCGTCGAAGCACACCTGAGCTCAGTCGAATTCCGGATTCAGTTCGTTCGCAATGAATGATGCGGTCGAACGCGACCGTGGCGAGTCGCGCAATCGTAACCGGGTCACATCCCGCAATCATTCCCAGTGCGGTCAATCTCTCGGGAACCTCATCAAGTGTTCGGGCGTGAAGCGACGACAAACCAGGGTGACCCGCAGTGAGCGCCAAGAGTAGGTCAATTATTTCCGCGCCACGAACTTCGCCAAGCACGATGCGGTCAGGACTCATGCGTAACGACTCTCGCACCAACGCGCCCATCGTGACCTGACCCGATCCTTCCGCGTTCGCCACACGAGTGCAGAGAAAGACGGCGTGAGGATGGCGCGGCGAGATTTCCGGAATGTCTTCGATGACAAGGACCCGCTCCGTGGTCGGAATGCGCGACATTAACAACTCCAACAGGGTTGTCTTGTCACTTCCCGTGGCACCCGTGATGAGGATTGATTGATTCACGAATTCGCCCCAATCCCATTGTGAATCAAGCCGGTAGTCCTCGGTAGTGACGGGAATGTGGCGCGGGAACCGAAGCGTCACAACGGCACCGTCCCGCGCAACCGGCGGGAGCACTACGTGAACTCTGACTTGGCCGGCAAGCGCCGCGTCACCGAGAGGTCGGGCATCGTCAACCCGACCGCCCGCCGTTTCGACGAGCCCCACACCAATCCGGCGAGCCTCGCGCGGATCGACAATGATGTTCGTCGTGACAAACCCACGACCATCGTTTCGCCACACTTGACCATCACCCGTGACACACAGATCGCGGACATCGTCGTCAACTGCCGAAGCAAGTGGGCCGAGTGCTGAACTGAGAGTTGGACTCATTCCCACAGCGTTACGCGGGGCTGTCCTATTCGCTCACCACAGCCACATCATGGGGACAATCATGCCTCTAGACGATCTGTTTATAAAGTTGACGCGAACGTCTATGCGAATTCGACAATGAGTTCGAGTTCGACTGGCGCATCCAAAGGCAAAACCGCAACACCGACAGCACTTCGCGCGTGAAGTCCGGCGTCGCCAAAAATCTCGACGAGCGTGTCGCTCGCGCCGTTCGCGACCGCCGGTTGGCCACTGAAGTCGGGGGCAGACGCAACGAACACGACAAGTTTGACAATGCGAGTGATGCGGTCAACCGACCCAATCGCTGTCTGCGCAGCCGCGAGAGCGTTGAGCACGGCGATCCGCGCAAACTCCTTCGCGTCCTCTGGGCTGACCGCCGCACCAACCTTTCCGGTGGCCGGAAGCGAACCGTCCACAAACGGCAGTTGGCCGGCGGTGAACACTAGATTTCCCGAGACGGTCGCAGGGACATACGACGCAACGGGCTTTGCAACCGCGGGGATGACGATTCCCAGTTCGGCGAGACGAGAGGTAACAGACATGTGAATTGCCTAACCGTTCAGAGGACGCTTGAAATAGGCGACGAGTCCGCCTTCAGGGCCTGCGATTATCGTGACGAGTTCCCAGCCTTCCTCGCCCCACGTGTTGAGAATCTGCGTGGTCGAGTGAATGATGAGTGGCGTTGTCGCATATTCCCAATGGCTCACGATTGCTCCGTTTCGGAAATTCTTAGGTTGACTGGGTAATCTTGAGTCTATGCCCAACCTTTTTACGCGATTCACGACCACTGTCGGCTCTTGGCTCGGATTGGGCATCGTCGGAATCATTTCAGGTGTCCTTGTAACAGTCATGATCGCACCGGTTCTCGCCGTGAGCGGAATCGCAATTAAGAACTCTCTATCGGTGTTCGATGCGCTTCCAGACTTTATTGAGATTGGACGTCAGGCTCAGAACAATGAAATTTATGTCCAAAAGAGTTCGAACCCCGAAAAGGGTTATGTGAAAATTGCCGATGTATATTGGCAAAACCGCGTTGAGGTCCCAATTGACCAGATGTCGCAATACCTCAAAGACGCGGCTGTTGACGGCGAGGATCGCCGTTTTTACGAACACAAAGGTGTCGACCTCACCGGAATCATTCGCGCCGCAATCGGCAATGTGACCTCTGGCGGCGTAACGTCCGGTGCCTCAACCTTGACCATGCAACTCATCAAGAACATCTACGTCCAGCGCGCCGAAGCGTTGCCGTCCGAGGAAGACCGAACCGCCGCTTATGCCGAAGCGACGGCGACGAGCACTGAGCGCAAACTGAAAGAAATCAAACTTGCGATTGGACTCGAGAAGCGGTTCAATAAAGAGCAAATTTTGGAAGCGTACCTCAACATTTCCGGGTTCGGTGGAAACACCTATGGAGTTGAGGCCGCCGCAAATCGATATTTCGGGGTCAGCGCTAAAGACGTCACAATCTCGCAGGCTGCGTCGCTCTTGGCCATTGTGCAGTACCCGGTGCTGCGAAATCTTGCACAACCCGAGAACTTCCCGGCGAACCAGTTGCGCCGTGACGACATCCTGAGGTCAATGCGCGATGCGGGACACATCACGGAAGCCGAATATCAAGAAGCCGTTTCAATTCCCGTCGACGCAAATTTCATCAACCTTCAAGACCCCTCGAGTGGTTGTATTGCGGCCCAGAAATATACGAAGCATTTCTGTGATTATGTCGTGAAAAACGTGACGAACTTTGAAGCGCTCGGGACGACGGTCGATGAGCGAATCACAAACTGGCACATCGGCGGCTACAAGCTGTACACAACGCTTGACCTTTCGTTACAGAAGTTTGCTCAAAAAGAGGTGTGGAAAGTCCCCAAGTCCTCTCCCATCATGAGTATCGGTGCGGCATTTGACTCTGTCGAGGTTGGTACGGGCCGCGTCCTGACAATGACGCAAAACAAGATATTCAATGACACTCTGGAAGGTGGCGGCGCTGACGCCAGCGCCGTCAACTTCTCCACCGACCGAGATTACGGTGGGTCGAGTGGGTTCCAGACCGGTTCGACCTACAAGATTATGGGTCTTCTCGCCTGGTTAAACGCCGGACGCGGTCTGAACGAAGTGGTCGACGCGAGCGAATTCACAAAAGACCAGTCTCACTATTTGGACACCTGTGAGGATGGTGGCGGGCCGTGGGGTGGACCGTGGGAGTTCAAGAACGATGCGGATGCCCCAAAGGTTGTGACCGTTCTGCAAGCGGTGAGCGCCTCGATCAACTCAGCGTTCGCGTCCATCGGAGAGCAGCTCGACCAGTGTGAAATTCGTAAGATGGCCGAAGCCCTTGGAGTTCACCGTGCGGACGGGACTCGCTTGCAGTCCAACCCATCAGCAATTCTGGGAACAAATGAAATCGCCCCGCTGACGATGGCAACAGCGTGGGCGGGTATCGCCAATAACGGGAAATTCTGCGAGAGCATCATTCTTGACCACGCTGTGGGTCCCAACGGTGAGGAATTGCCCGGACAACCGGTGACGTGTAGTCAAACGATTGACCCCGAAATCGCACACGCCGCGATTTATGCAATGAAAGCGGTAATGAGCGGGGGAACAGGATCTGCGAGTAACCCTGGTGGCGTCCCCATCTTTGGTAAAACCGGAACGACCGACAGTTCTACGCAAACCTGGGTTGTTACGTCCACCTCCCGCATAGCCAGCGTGGCATGGGTCGGAAACATCATCGGAAAATACCCACTACGCTCATTCCCCAATGGTTCTCTATACCGCCACCAAATCATGTCGGCCGTTATGGGGATGGCTAACAAAATGTACTCAGGAGCAACAGATTGGCTTGCTCCTCCATCACGCCTTCTCCAAGGTAGCGGCCTCGAAATGCCTTCTGTCGAGGGCCTTAGCGTAGGAGAGGCGACATCTTTGCTCGTCGGTCTCGGACTCAAGGTCAAGCTTGGAGGGTTCGAGCCATCCGACTATATCCCCGAAGGAGACGTCACGGGAACGGACCCCGGCGAGGGGGAGTTGGTTGTTGCGGGAATGGTGGTGAGACTGTACCGTTCATCGGGACCTGATTTTGTGATACCCGACGTTATTGGCATGCTCGAATCAGAAGCGGAAGACGCGTTATCGGCTGCCGGTGTGACATCGGTGTCGAAGGAGTGTTCGGTCGCCGACGACCCGTTCGACCCGAACATTGGCTACGTGATCGATCAATCCGGTAACAGCTCTGTGAAAATCACGATTCTCAAAGAAAGCTGTCCGTAATCATCTCCTCAGCATTGTTTGTCGGCATTGCCGCGATTGGTGTTGGGGTCCTCGCGTATTCGTCACTGTTTGAACGCAACAATTTCGGAGTGCGGCACGAATCGATTGACGTGCTCGAATCTGGCGCGTCAAGCATTAAGGTTCTCCATCTCTCCGACATCCATTTAGCGCCGTGGCAAAACCGCAAAATCGAATGGATTCGTGGTTTGTCGTCTCTCCGTCCAGATTTCGTTGTCGTCACTGGTGACTCGCTCGGTCACGCGGAATCAGTTCCCGCACTGACTCGGGCACTCTCGCTTTTCACGGGCGTACCGGGAGTTTTTGTACACGGATCTAACGATTATTTCGCGCCACGAATGCCTAATCCCTTCACCTATCTATTTCGACCGTCAGAACCCGATGTGGACGGGGAGCGTATCGACACCGAAGGCCTTGACGCGTTGTATTCGTCGCTGGGATGGCTCGACCTCAATAATGCGTCGGCTCGGGTATCGGTCAACGGCTCATCAATCCTCTTCACGGGCACGGATGATCCTCATCTCAACCTCGACCGGTTGGACTTCGTCGCAGAATCGGTCGTCGAGGTGCGTGGCGATTTGCCCGAGACCGGCGCTGCGATTGTGGGAGTCACCCACGCGCCGTACCGCCGTGTTCTCGATGCACTAACGGATCTCGGTGCCGACGTAATCTTTGCGGGGCACACTCACGGCGGGCAAGTGTGTGTTCCGGGAATCGGTGCGTTGACGACAAACAGCGACCTTCCCCGCGCTCTAGCCCGAGGGATGAACGTGTGGAGCCACCTCGGCCGAAACGCATTTCTCAATGTCAGCGCCGGCATCGGCACGTCAATTTACGCTCCCGTTCGGTTCGCGTGCCCTCCTGAAGCAATTTTGGTCACGTTGCGGGCAAAGGAAATCGGGTACGCTTAAGGCGTTGGTTACGGGGTGTGGCGCAGCTTGGTAGCGCGCGTCGTTCGGGACGACGAGGTCGCAGGTTCAAATCCTGTTACCCCGACAAGGGAACGCGACCGCCACCGGCGGTCGCGTTCCCTTTACTGGTTGAACTAAGCGGGGCCGAATCGCGCCGGTCACGAACTTTCGAGCGTTAGGCGGAGAAACGAATGGTGACCCCGGCCGCAGACATCTCGGCAACCGCGGCAATCGTCGTAACCGGAGCCACGCCGACACACAGGTCCGCCAACACAGTGACGGTGTAGCCCTTTGCGATCGCGTCGAGGGCGGTGGCCCGAACGCAATGGTCGGTGGCTATCCCGACGATATCGAGGTGGTCGGCCTTAGCCTTCCGAAGCACATCATCCAGTGACGCGCCGCCGGGAGTGTGCCCCTCGAACGCTGAATACGCAGGGTGTCCATCCCCCTTGTAAATCTGAATATCAATGAGTTCAGACTCCAGCCCGGGGTTGTAGGCCGAACCGGTCGTGCCCTGAACGCAATGCGGCGGCCAGGTGGTGACCAAGTCGGGTTTTGGCGCGAAATGTCCGCCGTTGTCGCCGTCGGGTGAGTGCCAATCGCGCGACGCGATGACCTGCGAGTAACTCGATTTGTGTGCGTGAATATACTCCGTGATCGACGTCGCAACTACATTTCCACCTTTGACCCCGAGCGACCCACCTTCGGTGAAATCATTCTGAACGTCGACGACGATGAGTGCGTTAGTCATGCTGTCCTAGAACGACGCCAGGTTCGAGCCGCAGGAATAGATCCCTGCGATGAGTTTGTCGATCGCGGGAATCGCGGTCGCGTCCACCTCACCTCGCGCGACAACCACAAAAGAGAGCCGTCCGTCGCTTTCGGTTTCAATCTGTCCGGCCAATGAGTAGACGCCGTAAATCCATCCGGTTTTCGCGAAAACGTGTTCGCGAGCAATCTCGGCGTCACCGACAAAACGACTGGTCAGCGTTCCCGACCGACCAGCGACCGGGAGAGCATCCCCGATGGCAGCGAGTTTCGCATCTCCCTGGAA
>CAIRWJ010000186.1 GCA_903882245.1 uncultured Microbacteriaceae bacterium
GCCCTGCTTAGAGGAGACCCGTGGCCCAGAACAACCGTCTTGACAACGTCATTTCGCTCGCGAAACGACGTGGTTTCGTGTTTCAAGCCGGAGAAATCTATGGCGGAAGCCGTTCGGCGTGGGATTACGGCCCACTCGGTGTCGAACTTAAAGAGAACATCAAGCGCCAGTGGTGGAAGGCGATGGTCCAGAACCGACCCGACGTGGTCGGACTCGATTCGTCCGTCATCCTGCCCCGCGCCGTCTGGGAAGCGTCTGGTCACGTCGACGTGTTCAGCGACCCGCTCGTCGAGTGCCTGTCGTGCCACAAGCGATTCCGTGCCGACCACCTCGAAGAAGAATTCGAAGAAAAGAAGGGGCGCCCCGCCGAGAACGGCTTGAAGGACATTGCGTGTGGCCACTGTGGCACTCGGGGGCAGTGGACTGAGCCCAAGGAATTCTCGGGGATGCTCAAGACCTACCTCGGACCCGTCGAAGACGAGTCGGGAATGCACTATTTGCGCCCGGAGACCGCTCAGGGAATCTTTGTGAACTTTGCGAACGTCGTGTCGTCGACGCGTCAAAAGCCTCCGTTCGGTATCGGTCAGATTGGAAAGTCCTTCCGCAACGAGATCACCCCGGGAAACTTCATCTTCCGTACCCGCGAGTTTGAGCAAATGGAGATGGAATTCTTTGTCGAGCCGGGAACGGACGAAGAGTGGCACCAGTATTGGATCGACGAGCGCTTCCGCTGGTACACCGACCTCGGAATCAATTCCGATAACTTGCGCCTCTTCGAACACCCGAAGGAGAAACTGTCGCACTATTCCAAGCGAACCGTCGACATTGAATACCGTTTCGGTTTCTCGTCGGGCGAATTCGGCGAACTCGAGGGCGTTGCGAACCGTACCGACTTCGATCTGACGACCCACTCGAAGGCATCCGGAACAGACCTGTCGTACTTCGACCAGGGTAAGAACGAGCGCTGGACACCGTATGTGATCGAACCTGCGGCCGGACTGACCCGTTCACTCATGGCGTTCCTCGTGGACGCGTATTACGAGGACGAAGCGCCGAACACCAAGGGCGGAGTCGATGTTCGCACCGTGCTGCGCCTCGATCGCCGTCTTGCACCCGTCAAAGCAGCGGTTCTTCCGCTGTCACGTCACGAGGAACTGTCGCCGCTGGCGCGTGGCCTCGCCGAAAGCCTTCGCAAGCATTGGAACATCGATTTCGATGACGCCGGGGCGATTGGACGCCGATATCGTCGCCAGGACGAAATCGGAACTCCGTTCGCCATCACGGTTGACTTCGACACGCTCGAGGACAAAGCCGTCACGGTTCGGGAACGCGACACGATGGCGCAAGAGCGCGTTTCGCTCGACCGTCTCGAGGGCTACCTGGCGGAGCGACTGCTCGGAGCATAGGGTGCGAATCGGCCCGATTGAAACCGACGTTCCCGTCGTTCTCGCTCCTATGGCGGGAATTACGAACACGGCGTTTCGACGGTTGTGCCGCGAATACGGTGGTGGACTCTTTGTCTCTGAGATGATCACCGCACGAGCTCTCGTCGAACGTAACGAGACGACGATGCGTCTCATTCAGCACCATCCGTCCGAGACCACACGGTCAATCCAGTTGTATGGCGTCGACCCGAAGACGATGGGCGCCGCGACTCGAATTCTCGTCGAGGAGGACCACGCCGATCACATCGACATGAACTTCGGGTGCCCTGTTCCCAAGGTGACGCGCAAAGGTGGAGGCGCAGCTCTACCGTGGAAGACCACCCTGTTCGAACAGATTCTGAAAGAGACGGTAGCGGCTGCGGGCGACGTCCCCGTGACCATCAAGATGCGAATGGGTATCGACGATGATCACCTCACCTATCTTGACGCTGCCCGGATCGCTGCTGACCTCGGAGTTGCGGCAATCGGGCTTCACGCCCGCACCGCGGCCCAGCACTATTCGGGAAACGCCCACTGGGACGCGATTCGGACGCTCAAGTCTGAAATCAAAGGACTACCGATCTTGGGCAACGGTGACATCTGGAGTGGTGCGGACGCGAAAAGGATGGTTGAGGAAACCGGGTGTGACGGGGTGATCGTCGGTCGCGGTTGTCTCGGTCGCCCCTGGTTGTTTGCTGACCTCGAGGCGGCGTTTGGCAAGGACGTCGAGACGATCATGCCGAATTTGGGTTACGTCGCCGACGCCTTCCGTCGGCATGCAGAGTTGCTGGTCGAATTCCTCGAGGACGAAAACCACGGATGTCGCGACATCCGCAAACACGTCGCCTGGTATTTCAAGGGGTACGCCGTCGGGGGAGAAACTCGTTCGGCACTCGCACTGGTCGGTAGCCTCAAGGAAATGGACAACATTCTCGCCGAACTCGACAGAGACGCCCCATATCCCGGC
>CAIRWJ010000187.1 GCA_903882245.1 uncultured Microbacteriaceae bacterium
CCCCTCCCGGTTACGTTGGGTTCGAAGAAGGCGGACAACTCACCGAGCGCGTCCGCCGCAAGCCGTTCTCGGTCGTCTTGTTCGACGAGATCGAAAAGGCACACCCCGATATTTTCAACTCGCTGTTGCAGGTCCTCGAAGAGGGTCGTTTGACCGACGGCCAGGGACGCGTCATTGACTTCAAGAACACCGTCATCATCATGACGACCAACCTGGGAACAAAGGACATCACTGGCGGTCCCGTTGGCTTCACGCTACAGGGCGACTCAGAGCAGTCCTACAAGGCGATGCGCTCGAAGGTCATCGAAGAACTCAAGAAGCACTTCAAGCCCGAGTTCCTCAACCGTGTCGACGAGACAATTGTCTTCCCGCAGTTGTCTCAGGACGAACTACTGCAGATCGTCGATTTGTTCGTACGTCGTCTGCGCGAACGCATGCTCGATCGCGACATGACGCTCGACGTGACGGATGCAGCCCGTCGCCAGTTGCTGACGATTGGCTGGGACCCGATGCTCGGTGCCAGGCCTCTGCGTCGCGCGATTCAGCACGAAGTCGAAGACATGCTGTCGGAGAAGATCCTTAACGGGGAACTCTCGATTGGCCAGCACGTCCTCATCGACTTTGCGGATGACGAGTTCACGGCGGTGATGACCGGTTCGATTCTTCCGACGGAAGAACCCGTCACGGGTCGCCCGTCGAAGTCGGCGAAAGTTTCAGCGGAATCGACACCCGAAGTGGCAACGACCGACGCCGGAGAAAACACGCCGTCGGAATAGGCGCCAGCCTAGACTGACGTCATGTCTGTATCGGTTCGTCCAGCCCGCACCGCGGACGTTGGCGCGATTGAATCCCTGATTGAGCCATTAGTTGCCCAGCGGATTCTCTTGGGTAAAGATGCAGTCGTTTTATATGAATCCATTCAACAGTTTGTCGTGGCCGAATATGCCTCAGGAACGGTTGTTGGTTGCGGTGCGCTTCATGTTTTATGGCGTGACCTCGGAGAGATTCGAACCGTGGCGGTCGCCGAATCCAGCCGGGGAATGGGTGTCGGTAAGACTGTGCTGACCGCGTTGGAGGCGCAGGCACGAGCGCTCGGTCTTGAACGACTGTTTTGCCTGACTTTTGAAACAGGTTTTTTCGGGCGTCTGGGCTTTGGCGTCATCGGCGAGGTCGGAATCGAAACCCAGACACCGAGCATCGTGACTCCCGAGGTGTTTGCCGAACTCGCGCGGTCGCATGACGAAGGCGTCGCCGAGTTCCTGGACTTGGCCCGGGTGAAGCCGAACACCCTGGGAAACACGAGGATGCTCAAGGCCTTGTAGGTTCGGCGCGTCACCCGAATCGCTCGTTCGACACGCGTACCCTCGGAATATGAACGCGTTTCTCGATCCCGCGGGACCCCTTCCCCCTTCGGTTTACTGGCGTCGGCGGGCGATTGTGCTCGTCCTCGCCATCTTGGTGCTCTCGGGCGTCTGGACGCTATTCTCGGCATTCAACGCGGGCACGACCCCCACTCCCGTTGCGTCGCCGACCGTCGGAACTGTTGTCGCGTGCAATTCGACCGACATTTCGCTTCGCGCCGAAACGAACCAGGAATCGTACGCTGCGGGTGAATTCCCGAAGTTCTCGATGACAATCACCAACGCGGGAACGACGGCGTGCACGCTCGAGGTCGGAACGGACAAGCAAAAGTATGTCATCATGAGCGGCTCTGACCTGATTTGGGATTCGACCGTGTGCCAGGTCTCACCACAACCGTTTAGCCAGATGTTCGAGGCAGGCCAATCGCTGACGACGGACGCGGTGGAATGGGGTCGCGCTCGAAGTGACAATTGTGACAGCGGCACACCAGCTGTCGGCGGCGGGGCGTCCTATCAGTTGACGGTCTACGTGGGCGAGATTAAATCCGCCGAAGCCAAGCAGTTCATGCTGTACTAGTGTCAGGAGCATGACCTTTCCATCGAGCCGATTGATCGCCGCGAGTGTGGCATTGTTATGCGCGCCGTGGGGTGGACTGATCGCACCCGCACCCGCCGCTGCTGTCGACGGTCCGTCGAAAATCATTGGGGGTGACAGGGCCTACATCAACGACGTTCCGTGGCAAGTCGGACTGATTGCGCCAAAACGGAGTTCTCCAACCGTGTGGTTCGGTCAGTTCTGTGGAGGTTCCATCATCAACGAACGCTGGGTGATTACGGCAGCGCACTGCCTCTACGATTTCAAGGGATCGCAGCTGGGAGTTTTCGCGGGCAACGACAACCTGAATGTTCCCACGGGCACCGATGTGTATAACTCGAATTCCTGGAAGATCCACCCCGATTACTCCACTGGCCCCGCGAAAGATGTTTGGTACAACGACATCGCACTCGTGAGACTGAATTCGACGCTCGACTTCGCTGATCCAGGGATTGAACCAATCGCACTCCCCACCGCAATCGACCCTGCGGACGCGCCAGATGTCGGAGACTCCATCGGAGTTTCGGGTTGGGGCTCGACATCGTCGGACGAATCTGACCCGGACTACCCCTACCTCCTCCAAAAAACATCGCTCAGTGTGATTTCGAACGGCGCACCGAACGACTGCGGTGATTACACGGCATCCGAATGGAACAGCCTTTACGAAATTTGCATCGGGTTCTCGGGCGGCACCCCCAAAGACACCTGTTGGGGTGATTCGGGCGGTCCCTACGTCGACGAAATCGACGCGGATGGCGACGGAACCACCGAGCCCACGCTCATCGGGGTCACCTCATGGGGAAACGGATGCGCTGAAGCGAATTATCCCGGGCTTGCCACTCGCGTCACCTCCTACCTCGACTGGATTGTGCCGCGCTCACCGACTTTCACGGCAACCGCGTCCGGGCCGAATACCCTTGTCGCGTGGAGCTCCTTGCCTAACCAATTCCTTGCCTATCCCGTGTCCGGTTACCGGGTCGAATACTCTCTTGACTCGGGAGACACCTGGACGCTGGGTGGAACTGTGACCGCCAAAAAGC
>CAIRWJ010000188.1 GCA_903882245.1 uncultured Microbacteriaceae bacterium
AGTCACCCAGCCTCGAGCAGATCTCGGAGCTGCCGCTGGAAGAACGCGCGGCCGCGTTCACGGCGCTGGAAGGCGAGATCCGACAGCGGCTCGATGAGCAACCCCGCTGAACCGAAGCGTCTCGACCTAGCCCTTGTTGATCGAGGACTGGCCGAGAGTCGCACCCGCGCAGCACGTCTGATTGAAGCAGGCAGTGTCCGGGTTGATGAACGGATTGTCACGAAAACGGGGCACAAGGTCTCGCCGACATCGGTTCTCGCGGTCACCGCACTCGATCGGTGGGTCGCCCGTTCAGCGAACAAGTTGCTCGGTGCGTGCGAGAAGTTCGGCATCGATTTCCGCGGTCGCACGGTTCTTGACATCGGTGCCTCTACCGGCGGATTCACCGAGGTCGCTCTTTTTCGGGGCGCCGGTCGGGTGGTCGCACTGGATGTCGGTCACGGGCAACTCCATCCCACACTTCGAACAAATTTTCGGGTACGCGTCGTCGAAGGGGTCAACGCGCGAGATCTGTCGCGAGAGGTTGTCGACGGGTGGGATGTTGGTTCGATTGATGACGTGGTCATGGATGTCAGTTTCATTTCCGTCACGATGATTCTGCCCGCAATTGTCGCCGCCCTGGGCACCGATTTCCGCTACGTCATCTTGGTGAAACCGCAGTTCGAGGTCGGCAAAGGCAATGTCCACGAGGGAATTGTTCGGGATGACGCTAAACGCGACGCTGCGCTCGTGACGGTTTGCGACGCTATCGCGACACTTGGCCTTCCGATTAGCGGAATCATGGCGTCGCCCATCGAAGGCGAACACGGGAATCGCGAGGCGATTGTGTACGGTGACCCCGCTCGACCGTTGAATGCGAGAGAATGGAAAGACCAAGCGAGATCAACGTGGGGAGGTTAGCGTGACGGACCGACTGTTCCTCATTCTTGCCCACACGGGTCGACCCGCGAGTATCCATACCGCGGCCGCCGTTGCGACAGAGCTGACCCGTCTTGGCGGAATTCCGGTGTGCCTTGATTCGCAGCACCCGGCCATTACGTCCGAAACTTCCATCGACGTCAAACAGCTCGGTGTCGACGTCGCGCCGAAAGACATCGAGTTGGTGATTTGTCTCGGCGGAGACGGAACCATCTTGAAGGCTGCCGAAATCATGCGAGGCCAAAATGCGCCACTGTTGGGGGTCAATATGGGCCACGTTGGCTTTTTAGCCGAACTTGAGCCCGAAGACCTGGACGAGACCATCGGCCGTGTGCTCGCGAAAGATTACACCGTCGAACACCGCATGACACTTGACGTTCGAGTTGAACTGGGCGGTGAAACCGTTTTTGAGACGTGGGCGCTCAACGAGGCCAGTGTCGAGAAAATGTCTCGAGAGCGCATGATCGAGGTCGTCATCGGCGTCGATGACCGTCCCATCTCAACCTTTGGTTGCGACGGAGTGCTCATGGCGACGCCGACGGGTTCGACGGCGTATTCGTTTTCAGCGGGCGGTCCCGTAGTTTGGCCGACTGTCGATGCGCTCATCATGGTTCCGCTGTCGGCTCACGCGTTGTTCTCTCGGCCGCTTGTCACGGCTCCGTCGTCGACTCTCACGGTTGACGTCTTGTCGCGAAACGGTGCATCCGGTGTGTTGTGGTGCGACGGGCGTCGCACACATGCTCTCGCGCCGGGTTCGCGCATCATCGCTCGTCGATCGGAAACGCCGGTTCGTTTAGCGCACACTCATTCCGGCCCGTTTTCTGAACGATTAGTCAAAAAGTTTTCCTTACCCACCGAGGGATGGCGCGGCAGTTCCGCATGATCCACGAGATTTCTATTCACGACCTCGGGGTGATTCAATCCGCTACCTTGACGCTGACTCCGGGCTTCACGGCAATCACCGGCGAAACCGGTGCGGGAAAGACGATGGTCGTCTCTGCGTTGGGCCTTCTGCTCGGCGACCGCGCTGATTCAGGAGTCGTTCGCCATTCCGCCGAACGAGCCCAGGTGAGCGGACGCTGGACCATCACCGACCCCGCGGTGGTTGCGCGTGTCACCGAACTCGGTGGCGTGCTCGACGACCACGAATTGGTCGTGACTCGCGCAGTCAGTTCCGAGGGTCGTTCTAAAGTTGTCGTCGGTGGTGCACCAACGCCGGTTGGCGCGTTGTCCGATATCGGCGATCATCTCGTCGCGATCCACGGGCAGAGTGAGCAACTGCGGCTTCGGTCACAGACGGCGCAACGCGAGTCTCTCGACCGGTTTGCAGGCGACTCTGTTCGCACGCCTCTCAGTGAGTACCAGACGATTTTCCGACGCTGGATTGACTCGATTGCACGGCGCGATTCAATGACGAAAGATGCGTCGGAGCGAATTCGTGAGGCCGAAGAGCTGAGGGCAGCCGTTGCGGCGATTGACGCCGTCGCGCCCGTCGCCGGCGAAGACGTTGCCCTGAAAGCGAAAGCCGAACGCCTGTCAAACAGCGAAGAACTTCGCCGTGCAGCGCAAGAAGCACACGAGGCGCTGTCTGCGGATGACGCCGAATTTGATGCGGTATCCCTCGTGGAAAGCGCGCGCCGAGCACTCGAGCGAGTGACAAACCATGACCCAGCCATCGAAACGTTATTGACCCGAATCTCGGAAGCGAGCATTGTCGTTCGTGAAGCGGCTCAATCCGTCTCGGCCTACGCGGCGGGACTCGAACTCGACGGCGGGGACTTGGAACAGGTCCACGAGCGCACCGCGGAAATCACTGCGCTCGTCCGCGCCTATGGGCCTACCCTCGACGACGTGCTCGCATTGTGGTCGACAGCGTCCGACCGTCTGTTCGATCTCGATCGCTCGGATGATGTACTCGAGGAACTTTCTGCGACGATTGCGGCCGACGAAGCGTCTCTTGATGCGCTCGCGACCCGAATCAGTGCCGCCCGCGACGATGCCGCCCAGCGGCTGTCCGGAGCCGTCACGACAGAACTTCACGCGCTCTCGATGCCGACCGCCGAATTCGTTGTCCGGGTAACGCCGCAGAGCGGGACCGACTTTTTTGCCCATGGACGCGACGCGGTCGAGATGTTGATGCGACCCCACCCCGGTGGTGACCCGAAACCAGTGACAAAGACCGCGTCGGGTGGCGAATTGTCGCGCGTCATGCTCGCGATTGAAGTTGTTATCGCCTCGACCGACACGGTCCCGACGCTTGTGTTCGACGAGGTTGACGCGGGTGTTGGTGGCGCAAGCGCAATTGAAATCGGTCGTCGACTCGCGATTTTGGCAAAGTCGGCGCAGGTCATTGTTGTGACTCATCTTCCGCAGGTTGCGGCTTTCGCCACAAATCACCTGCGCATTATCAAGGACACCAGCGGCGCGATCACGGAATCGACAATCACGCGACTCGACGGCGACGAACGCGTCGAAGAAATGGCCCGCCTGTTGTCAGGGACGCCGGATTCCAACAATGCTCGTGCTCACGCGGCAGAAATGTTGAATTCTGCGAATCAATGGCGTGGCGAAAACGGTTAATTCGTCAAAAACCCCTTCTAGCGGTTATCGTTGAATTCCGTGGTGAAACATACGGAATTCGAACTTGACCAGCCCGTCACGAAGCATATTTTTGTAACCGGTGGCGTTGTCTCCTCTCTCGGCAAGGGTCTTACTGCTGCATCACTCGGTAACCTCTTGACTCGCCGGGGTCTTCGAGTCGTCATGCAAAAGCTTGATCCGTACCTCAATGTCGATCCCGGCACAATGAATCCGTTTCAGCACGGCGAGGTCTTCGTCACCGATGATGGTGCCGAGACAGACCTCGATATCGGGCATTACGAACGCTTCTTGGACATCAACCTCGGTCAGGCAGCGAACGTCACTACCGGTCAGATTTATTTGCGCGTGATTGAGCGTGAACGCCGCGGCGAATACCTTGGCGACACGGTTCAGGTCATTCCGCACATCACTGACGAGATTAAACGTCGGATGCGCCTCCAGGCGACGGAAGATCCAGCCCCTGACGTGATTATCACTGAAATCGGTGGCACCGTCGGCGACATCGAGAGCCAACCGTTCATCGAGGCCGCTCGTCAGGTTCGTCACGAACTCGGTCGAAAGAACGTTTTCTTTGTGCATGTCTCGCTTGTACCGTTCATGAACGCGTCGGGGGAGCAGAAAACGAAACCGACGCAGCACTCGGTGGCGGCACTTCGATCTATCGGTATTCAGCCCGATGCGCTGGTTTTGCGCAGTGACCGGCCGGTGTCTGCTGCAAACCGCCGCAAGATCGCCCTGATGTGTGACGTGGATGAAGACGCCGTTGTCAACGCGATCGATGCGCCGAGCATTTACGACATCCCCAGCATGCTCCACTCGCAAGGACTCGACCAGTACATCGTTGACCAATTGCGACTTGACGGAAACGACGAGGTTGACTGGACTGGTTGGTCGGAACTTCTTGACACCGTCCACAACCCGCGGGGTCACGTTCGCATCGCTTTGGTGGGCAAGTACGTCGATCTTCCCGACGCCTATCTCTCTGTGACCGAAGCGCTCAAAGCCGGAGGGTTCGCCAATGACGTCGCCGTGGACATTCGATGGGTGGCATCCGATTTATGTGAAACGCCGGAAGGGGCCGCCGAGCAGCTCGGAGATGTTGACGGCATTCTCGTTCCCGGCGGCTTCGGCGTTCGTGGTATCGAAGGGAAACTTGGCGCTTTGAGGTACGCCCGCGAGAACATGATTCCGACACTGGGGATCTGTCTGGGACTTCAGTGCATGGTCATTGAGTATGCGCGAACGGTGGTCGGGCTCACCGACGCATCGTCCAGCGAATTCGACCCCGATACGAAGTTTCCCGTCATCGCCACGATGGAAGAGCAGGTTGATATCATCAGCGACGGAGATTTGGGCGGCACGATGCGTCTCGGTTTGTACGAGGCTGCGCTCACTCCCGGGTCGATCGTCGAATCCGTATATGGCCAGTCGAGCGCGTTTGAGCGTCACCGCCATCGCTACGAGGTCAACAACCTCTATCGTGACGACATCGCCAAGGCTGGACTTGTCTTCTCGGGGACAAGCCCCGACGGCAAACTCGTTGAGTTCGTTGAACTTCCGCGTGAAGTTCACCCGTACTACGTGTCCACTCAGGCCCATCCAGAGTTGCGGTCACGGCCCACCCACGGTCACCCGCTGTTCGTCGGGCTCATCGCCGCAGCAACGGTGCGTCACACGGCGGACGTGCTCGACGTCGACTACACCAACGACAAGTAGCCCACAATGGAGGTAACGCGCCTCATCGAGCAGTTTCTGCGTCACACCGCGCTGGAGCGGGGCCGAAGTGTCAACACGATCGCGGCGTATCGGCGTGACCTCGACCGATGGGCCGCATTCATCGGTACGCGGACACTCGAGTCCATTGACTCGATTACCGTCACGGATTATGTGACATCCCTCCGACGCGACGGGCTTGCATCATCATCAATCACCCGCGCCCTCTCGGTCATTCGCTCATTCCACCGTTACCTGGTCGCCGAGGCCCTCGCGGAGCACGATCCGACGGGAGCCGTGATTGCACCAGGTCGCGCCCAACGACTGCCCAAAGCGCTGAGTATCGAGCAAGTGACGGCACTACTCGAGTCGACAACTGCCGAGACCCCGGTTGGTCTGCGCGATCGAGCGATTCTTGAACTCATGTACGCGACCGGCGCCCGTGTCTCTGAGGCGGTTGGCCTGGCCGTCGATGACGTTCGGACCGACGAGGTTTTGGATGTGATCACGCTGACCGGTAAAGGAAACAAACAGCGCATTGTTCCGGTCGGTCGTTTTGCCCGCGAGGCGCTCGATGCGTATCTTGTGCGCGGTCGACCCGCGCTCTTGGCCAAAGGACGCGGTACGCCAGCACTTTTCCTCGGCGCTCGTGGCGCCGCGCTGTCCCGACAAAACGTTTTTCTCATCATTCGAGCGGCGGCGGTAAGGGCCGACATCACGTCGACGATTTCCCCCCACACCCTTCGCCACTCGTGCGCAACTCATCTGTTGCGGGGTGGCGCCGACATTCGTGTCGTTCAAGAGATGTTGGGGCACGCGTCGGTTGCGACAACGCAGATTTACACGCTCGTCACCAGGGATGCTCTGACCGAGGCCTATCGGACTTCTCATCCGAGGGCGCGGTAAATCCGCACGGTATTCACCGTAGAATTGTGCCGTGACCGCCTTTCCCGTGCCTCAGCCGTTGACCTCACATGGTCCTGCGCGCGTGATTTCACTGTGCAACCAAAAAGGTGGAGTCGGCAAGACAACAACCGCGATTTCGCTCGCTGGTGCGCTCGCCGAGGTCGGCCGAAAAGTTCTCGTTGTTGACTTTGACCCGCAAGGGGCTTTGACCGCGGGACTCGGGGCCACCGCCCATGATGGTCCGACCATATACAACCTGCTTGTCCCCGACAAGGCGGTCGATTCAAGTCGCTCACCGCTCACAACCCGTGACGTGATTCAGGCGACATCGATCGAAAACATCCACATCCTCCCGGCGAACATCGACCTAGCCGCGGCTGAAGTGCAGCTAGTGAACGAGGTCGCCCGTGAGCACGTACTTGCCGACATCTTGAAGCCCGTGCTCGCCGATTACGACATTGTCCTCATTGACTGCCAGCCGTCGCTCGGACTGTTGACCGTGAACGCGTTGACCGCGAGCCACGGGGTGCTTATTCCGCTCGCGTGCGAGTTCTTCGCGTTGCGTGGCGTTGCCCTGTTGCTCGACACCATCGACAAGGTGAAGGCGCGACTTAACCCGTCGCTCGAACTCGACGGGATTCTCGCGACGATGTATGACCCGCGAACCCTGCACTCTGTCGAGGTGCTGGATCTGGTCAAGCAGAACCGACCCAAGGATGTTCTCAAGACCCTCATTCGACGCACCGTCAAGTTCCCGGACTCGACCGTCGCTGCAGCACCCATCACCACCTTCGCACCGGACCACCAAGCGGCCGAGTCGTACCGCGAACTTGCCCGAGAGCTGATTTCCCTTGGAAAGATCGCCTAGTTCCGAGGACGGATTCCGCGTCAGCCTCGCGAATTTCGACGGACCCTTCGACCTTCTCATTTCGCTCATTTCGAAACACGAGATGGACATCACCGAGGTGAGTCTCGCTGCGGTGACGAGCGAATTCATCACGTTCCTTCGTGACCTTGACGGAACGGCGGAACTCGATGCGGCCTCGGAATTCCTCGTTGTCGCCGCGACATTGCTCGACATGAAGATTGTGGGGCTCTTGCCCACCGGGGAATACGCCGACGCCGAAGACGTCGCCGTTCTCGAGGCGCGGGACATGTTGTTTGCGCGGCTTTTGCAATACCGCGCGTTCAAAGAGATTTCGGTGTGGTTTTCGCAGCGCATCGAGCGCGAATCGGCTCGTCACCCTCGCGCAGTTCGACTCGAGGATAAGTTTCGCGAACGCACCCCGGAACTTGTCTGGACGACGTCAATTGAGGATTTCCATACCCTGGCCCTGTATGCGCTCGCGCCTCGCGAAATCCCATTCGTCGGGCTCGAGCACCTTCACGCACCGCTCGTATCGGTCCGTGAACAGGCGGCCATCGTTATCTCGATGATTCGCTCTACTCCGATGACCTTCCGTCAGATCATTGCGGGGGCCGACCAGAGAGGTGTGATCGTTGCGCGATTCCTCGCAATCCTCGAGCTCTACCGTCAGTCGGCGGTCGCGTTTGAACAGATTGAACCGCTGGGCGAATTGACGGTGCGTTGGAGCGCCGAAACGTGGAACGACGAAAACCTTGTGACCTTGGGAGCCGAATATGGAAACTGAACTTGAACGTCAACTCGAAGCAATTCTGATGGTCGCCGACGAACCGCAAAGCGTGGTGTCCCTCGCGACCGTCTTGGAACGACCAGTCACGGAAGTGAAGGCCGCCATAGCTCGGCTCGTTGCTGACTTCGACGGGGTCGCCGGAACAGTTCAACGCGGGTTTGAATTGCGTGAAGTGGGCGGTGGTTGGCGAATTTACGTCCGAGAGGCCTATGACGAGCTCGTTCGCGATGTGGTGTTGTCGCAGAACTCGACCAAACTGTCACAACCCGCACTCGAAACCCTTGCGGTCATCGCCTACAAGCAGCCCGTGACTCGTTCGCAAGTTTCGGGAATTCGAGCAGTGAACGTCGATACCGTGATTCGAACGCTGGTCGGGCGTGGGCTCATTACCGAGGTCGGCACCGAGTCCGAGACGGGCGCAATTCTCTACGGCACCACCGATCTGCTCCTCACCAACCTCGGTGTCGATTCCCTCGATCAACTTCCGCCCGTGTCGGAATTGCTCGATGACGGCTCTGCCGGTTTCGACGATGTCCACTGACCGCCTTCAGAAAGTCCTCGCCGCGGCGGGCGTTGCGTCTCGACGCGCGAGCGAAATTCTCATCGCCCAGGGACGCGTCACGGTCAACGGTGAAACAGTCACCGAACCGGGTTCCCGCGTTGACCCCGAAATCGATCGAATCACGGTCGACGGGGAACCAATCCAGTCCGATGTCAGCAAACGTTACGTGATGTTGAACAAGCCGACCGGCGTCGTATCCAGCCTCGCGGACGACCGTGGGCGGCGCGACCTGCGCGATTTCGTATCCGGATACGACGAGAGGCTTTTTAATGTCGGCCGGCTCGATTTTGAGACCTCCGGACTTCTCATTCTGACGAATGATGGCGATGCCGCCCACGTGCTCGCGCACCCTTCTTTCGAGGTTGCCAAGACCTATCTCGCCAAAGTGTCGGGGCTCGTGAAAGGGTCGACGTTGCGCGAGATGAAGGACGGAATCGAACTCGAGGACGGTCCGATTGCGGTCGACCGGGTCTCGATCATCGGAGAACCGTCTCGCGGTCAGACCCTCTTGGAAATCACGCTGCATTCCGGGCGGAATCGCATCGTTCGACGCTTGTGTGAGGCAATCGGTCACCCTGTCGTCGAGC
>CAIRWJ010000189.1 GCA_903882245.1 uncultured Microbacteriaceae bacterium
ATTCCGACAATGTCGTCAAGACGATCGCGAATCGGGGTGAAGTCAGGAAGGATGAGGTCGACACCGGGCTGGGTTTCCTCCGGGAACAACACCCCACAGTCGACGATGAGCAGGCGCCCGTCGAATTCGTAGACCGTCATGTTTCGGCCGATCTCGCCGATTCCACCGAGGGGAATGATTCGAAGCGCACCCGTTTCGAGCGGTTGCGGTTCACTGATGATTCGAGGCATGGCGCCTCCTTCTTGCTAAGGGGCTACGCGGCCGTTGGCGTTGAATGACGCCGACGTCATGGGCATCAAATCAACCCAGAATTGTTCCATCTTTTCCGCCACCATTTCGATTTCACGTTGGGGGAACGATGGGAAGTGTGTTCCTTCGCGCATGGTTCGGAGGCTGAGGAAGTTCATGAGCGAACGCGCGTTCATCGTGACGTACATCGACGAATAGATGGTGACGGGCAGGACCATTCGGGCGACTTCGCGGGCAACGCCGGCCTCCAACATGCGCTGGTACGAGGCATAGGCCTCGGTGCAGACGGCACGAACTTCGGTTTCGACAAGTTGAGTCTGTTCCGGCGTGCCAGGAGTGAACTCGTAGCTGCCCGTCTTGCCGACCTGAACAAGGTTTCGGTCTGCGCCGGGAACATAGAACACGGGACGCAGTTCGCGGTAACGGCCGCTTTCTTCGTTGTACGACGCGATGCGGTGGCGCATGAACTCGCGGAACACAAAAATCGGCGCTTGCACGTAGAACGTCATCGAGTTGTGCTCGAACGGCGAACCGTGGCGATCACGCATCAAATAGTTGATCAGTCCCTTGTCGCGGTTTGTTGCGTCGTCGGCGTTGCCCTCGAGAGACTGTTCGCCCTGTGTCGAGACCCGAGCCGCAAACAAGACATCGCGGTCGTTTGCTGTGGAGCGAACGAGTTCGACGGTCACATCGCTTCGAAACTGGACATCACTCATGCGTTCAGCCTACCGATTGCGGGCGACCTAACGCCGAGTCCATGCCCCAGGGGCCGAGAGAAGAGCGGCCACCTCGCTGGGGAGGTTTCCGGATTCGATGTCAGCGAGGCTCATGTTTTCGAGAACGTTACGCAGAGCGACGCGGGTCGCGATCCAGACGTCACGCAGGTGCACCGCGGCGCCCAGGTATTCGGTTTCCTCGGGGCGTTCGCCGCGAACCTCGGCGAGAGGGCCTTCGAGTGCGCGCATGACGTCGGCGACCCGAATGTCCGCGGCGGGCTTGGCCAGGCGGAATCCCCCGTCACGACCACGCATGCTTTGCAGAATTCCGGCGGTGCGAAGAGTGGTCAGCACACCGACGAGGAACTTGGTGGGAATGTCATGCGTCTCGGCGATTGCATCACCCTTGAGTAACGCCCGCGGGTTGTTGCGCTGGGCGGCCGCGAGTTCAAGCAACGCGCGCATCGCGTAGTCGACTCGAGCAGAGATGTACATGTCTCTATTCTGCCCGAGTCTCACTTAATTCCCCTATTTCCCCCGACAATGCGGACAATCCGGTGTGTTACGTAACAAAAGTGGTCGGGATTAGCCGTAGCGAGCACTCGTGAATACCGTGGAGACATGGAGTATGGAATCGTCGCAGGACTGCTCGTCGTGTCGACGCTGCTCGGCTTTTTGTGGAAGAGCCGCCAGGGACACGTCGTCGCACAGAGCGGCTCGACGATCTCGCTCGACTTTCGCGAAGCCGGTAAAACCACAATCCTTCAGTTCACCACCGAGATGTGTGCGCCGTGTGCGCAGCTTAAACCGCGCCTCGAAAAGATTGCGAACTTCCGCAGTGACGTTGCCTATCGGGACGTCGATGCGGTCGAGCACCTCGAACTCGCGAACCGCTTGTCGATTCGCTCGACACCGACGACGCTGATCGTGAGCCCCGACGGCGAGATTCGCGCGCGCATCAACGGCATCGCCCCCGCCGAAACGTTCATCAACGCCATCGAAGGCACCATTCCCGCCCGATCTGTCACGACAACCGAGGAGACCGTCATATGAACAAGCCCACCGGAATCGACCCCCGAGGACCGCGCTTCGGCGCGACCATCACTGCCGTCCTCTTGCTTGTCGAAGTGTTCATCTCGATCCCGCTCGCGACCGCACCCGTCAACGTCGAAGCGCACGGCTACGTCTTGCTTGTCGTAATCTCTGGAATCTTCCTGTGGGGTGCCGTCGGTGGCGTGCAACAATCCCCCTACGGACTGTTCTTCGCGAAGTTCATTCGCCCGCGTCTGAAAGCTCCAACCTTCGTCGAAAGCCCCGCCGGCCCGACGTTCTCTCAGGCCGTCGGATTCATTGTGACCATCACCGGCGTTCTTCTGTACCTCGCCGGTGTTCCCGCCGCCGTTCCCGTCGCCGCGGCAGCCGCGTTCGTCGCCGCGTTCCTCAACTCGGCGTTCGGCTACTGCCTTGGGTGCGAGATCTACTTGTTGTTCGCCAAGCGGGGCATCACGTTCGGACTCGAAAAGGCCGGTACGCCGCGCACCACTCGCGTCGGCTCTGACCACAACATCTAGAATTCGAACCACCGAGAGAAGGTGTGAGATGTCAAGTCGTCGTGCGGTCATTGCCGGTGCATCCGGTTTCATCGGTCGAGCGCTCGTCACGGAACTGACCAGCGCAGGTTGGGCCGTGACCAGGCTTGTGCGCGGCCCGGCAACTGGGGGCGACAAGGTCTCGTGGGATCCACAGACAGGAACGCTCGATCCCGCTGTGCTGTCCGGCGCGGATGCCGTCATCAACCTGTCCGGCGCGAGCATTTCGCAGATTCCGTGGACACGATCGGTTCGTGAGTCGATTGTCGCCTCCCGCCGTGAGGCGACGACGACCCTCGTGACCGCGATCAACGCCGCCAAGGTCGCGCCAAAAGTTTTCCTCTCTGGGTCGGCCGTCGGAATCTACGGCGATCGGGGCGACTCGGAATTGACCGAGACCAGCGCACGAGGTGCCAGGTTCCTCGCTGACGTCGTCGAGGGTTGGGAAGCGGATGCGTCACGAGCGACGTGTCGAACCGTGTTCCTGCGAACCGGACTCGTACTTGGTGATGGTGGCGCGCTCGCCCCGCTTCGACTGGCGACGATGTTTTTTGCCGGTGCTCGCATCGGAACTGGACAACAGTGGTGGCCGTGGATCAGCCACCGCGACGAGGTTCGGGCCATCGTGCACCTCATCGATTCGAAACTCACGGGAGCCGTCAATCTCGTCGGCCCGACCCCCGCACGTTCCGTCGACGTGACGCGCGAGCTCGCGCGAATCATGAAGCGCCCGCAACTTTTCGTCATTCCTGCGCGGGTGATCGGGCTACTCGGCGATGCCGGCCGCGAATTGCTGTTGGCATCTCAGAAAATTCGAGCGACCGCATTAGAGAAAGACGGGTTCGTGTTCGAACACCGAACCGTCGCCGAGGCGCTGAGCTGGGCTATCGCGGAAACGCGCCGGTAACGAACCGAACACCGCGGACTAACGAGCCGAACCGGCCGGGGTTTCGTAACCACAGCGCCGCGCGCACCACCGGCGCGAACCACCCGAACACGCGCTCGAACACCCTCGATCGGGCGTGAGCATCGGCGTCCGTTCCGAATCGGGTCCCCGACGAATCCTTGGGGTGCTGACTGAACGTGATGGGGAAATAGTCGCACTTGAGTTTGGCGCGATTCGCGTCGGCAACAAAGATGTACTCGTCGCCCAGAAAGTTTCGGGTTCCCGCCCCGAAGTCCTCGTCGAACGTCACGTTAGCGGGGCGGATCAGCTCGGGGCGAACGGCGAGTTCAATCGTGCCGACGCGGGCCGAGTTCCAGATTGTCGCCGCTTCGCGTATCGCCGGATAGCGCTTTCGCAGTGCGCCCGTTTCATCGTTGGCGCGGCCCAGCATCACTGCGAGCCGCGGGTTGTCCTTGAACGTCGCGATAACTGCGGCGAGCCCGTCGGGCAGCCAGATCACGTCTTCTTCACCGAAAACCAACACCTCGCCGGTCGCCTCGCGAATCGCGGCATTGCGGCTTACGGCAACTCCGGTTGATGTGAGACGGATCACGCGTAGGTCGCGACGTTTCGGCGCGACGCCACCAGACCCCTGAACCAACATCAGAATCTCCGTGTCGGGTTGCGCTGGGGGCAACACGACATGCGACAACCCCTCAGCCAGGACCGAGTAGGCGATGGTGAGTGCCGGCTTAGTCACTGTTCACTCTCGCTCGAGCAAACCGCATCAACCCAGAGGCGATGCCCGAATACATTTGACCGATCATCCGAACCGCGAGGAATGACACGAGAGCGGCACCGGCGGAAATGTCACCGAGAACCGTCAGCGCAATAAGTGCGGCCATGAGAATCATGACGCCCACGCTCGCAATCAACGAGGCGAGCTCGCCCGCCTTGATTCGCGCGCGCACCTTGTCGGCGCTCGACGCCGGATCTTTCGCTTGTTGTTGGTCTCGGAAACCCTGCTGGGTGACGAACTGGCGGCGCAGCGAAATGCCGAAAACTTGGATGATTCCGAGTGCGATGAACAGATTCGCAAGACCGAACACCGGTGACAAAAAGAAGAGAGCGGCCGTGATGACGACGATTCGCGCGCCCATCGTCAAGATCGACGTCAGTTCCATCGCAGTCGCCCAACGCCATGACTCCCCCGCGCGCGACGCCGAGTTACCCTGGAAAGCCTTTTCGAACACGTTGACGCGGTACAGGCTCTGCCCGTAATTGATGACACGCAGTCCACCGAACACCACCAGGAAAACGAGGGCCAAAACGATGGTGTCGTTGGTCGTTCGGGTCACCCCCGTGTCGGGAATGATGATGTTGGAAAACAGCTTGGCGGACAACAGTTCAGCCGCCGAGACGAGTGCCCCGAACGACACCAGACCAGCGACGATGAATTGGTCACGGCGAGTGCGGAACAGGTCGGCCATCGCCGACCGGAACTGCGACACCAAGGTGATCATGATGACCTAACGGTATCGTGCCTCGGCCGCAAGACCGCGTTTGATGGCGTCGATGATTTCGTCTTTCTTTGCTTCCGACACCGTGTCATCGCGCTCGATGCTCGCGAACGAGAACTTACGCAGGTCGACCGGGACGCTGACGGGACTGATCGTCTCGAGCCCGACTCCCAGTGCGTAGTCACCGTACTTCAGTCCTGTTCCGTGAACCGCGTCTTCAGAGCCCTCGAACGTGACGAGCGAACAAGGAATGCCGTAGGACTGGCAAACGATGAACACGTGCATCGCGCTCGTCACCACGCGATCGAAGGCGATGAGTTTGCCGAGGAATTCGGCAATCGTGGAGGGAGCTGACATCAGCACTGACAGTTCCTCAAAGTTGTCGGGCAACCGCATCATCAAACCGCTGTGAGTGAAGTGCCGCACAAAGGCGGTCTTGCCATTGGTTTTCTTTGGGCGGGCCAGCGGGATGATGCGCGACATGACCGCTCCGGGGTCTCCGAAGGACTCGACGTCCGGCCCACCGCACTCTTTCACCAGTTTCGCGGTAATCGGACCTCGAACCGAAATGTACTCGGCCTTCGGGTGAAGTTCGACATCGTCGGCGGAAATTCCCGTGCCAACAACGATGGATGACGGAGTGATGAAGCGTCCGATCGAACCAGTCGAAATGAGGTGATGTTCCACGATCGGCACCGTCGGCGAGTGATACAGAATTCGGTCGCTCGTGTAGTTGCCGATGATGAGGGGGCTGAGCCAGTCTCCGAAATTTCCAGGGAACGGACGTGCCCACCAGGTCAGGGTGACGTGACCCTCCGACTCACGCGCAGAATAGTGTGCGAACGTATTCGCGGCCACAATGGTGGCACGCTCTTCGTTTGTCGTCACGCCACTCGTATTGAGTTCGACCGAAAGCTTGGCGAGTTCTGTCCGATTTCCATCAAAGCCAGCCCGCAAAATCTTGTGGGTAATGGCCCGGCGGGACAAGGTCTTCCCTACCGAACCACGCCCCGTGAGGATCGCGGTGACTCCGACACGGTCGGCAATGTTCACGAGTCGACGTGCGACGGGCTTGGGAAATCCCTTGAGAATCTTTTTGCCGAAAATCGTGATGCGCTTGCGAACAGTCTGTTTCGACGCCGACTTGTGCTGTTCGACCTTGCCCTTAAACTCCGAGACATTTCCCGACGAACCGAACACGAAGAATGACTCAACTTTGAGCGATGGGTCGCCCTTACCGACAACAGCAACCGACGGGATGACCTGGAACGTGAGCGAATCGGCGTTCTGGCGCCATCCGTCCTCGAAGAAATAGTCGTCTGTCGCTTTCAGTTCCGACTGAGCCTCGAGCGCCGCCGCGTCGGCGATCATCTTGCGCGCGTTCTCGCTCGTGCCGACACCCCAAAAGCACGGCTCCCAAAAGCGCGTGCGGTTGTGATACCCGATCGTCAACGACGAACCAAAGCCACGTTGGAAACCGATGATGTCGGCGCTCGATTCGCGAACGAAATCGGGCAACGACAACAAGCGGCAATCAACGTCGATCCAGAAGACTTTTTTATTGGGGAAACGCTCGCAAACCGACTGCAGAAACGGAACCTTCTGGCGACACATGTCAGCCCAGTCCTGGCCCGGCTTTTTGGCGATTTCCTCGAGAACATAATCGACGCCGAGCTTGTCGAGGTCGGCTTTCAGGGCCTTCGCTTCATTTCGGTAATACTCGTCATCCGTATAAAACGAACACACCACAATCGAGCTCATGGAATCCTTCCCCGTCCAGCCAACGGTTCAGTTTACCCACCTGGGCAGAGGGTTAAGAGTGCACCGAGATGGCGGCCGTATTGAGCGGCACATCGGTGTCTCGGCCGCGGAACGTGAAGACCCCACGCCAAAAACCGATACCCCACGAAATGTGCATCGTCGGCAGGACCGCCATGAGCGCAATCCGGGATTTGAGGCTGAGCCCCTTCGACAACCACGCGCCACCGAGAACAACCGCGGCATACGTGTACAGCGGCAACAGCCACCACCAGTTAAGTGCTGTCGCGAATCCAATCACAGCGGCAATCGCGGACAGAATGAACGTCGGTGGGACGAGATATTTCACGCGCGTGCGCTTCGGGTTCGCCAGCAGAATGTAGGCCCGAAACGTGCCTGTTGTGAGGAACTGACGCGCGAGAGACACGATGTCACGGCGCGGGTAGTACCC
>CAIRWJ010000190.1 GCA_903882245.1 uncultured Microbacteriaceae bacterium
ATGACGTGATGCAGGTGCGGACGGTTGACGGAACAGAAGTCAGCGCCGAGATTCGAATTGGCGAAAGCTATACCCGCCCGGCCGGCGCCGAGCACACCGTCATTAACCCCGGCAGCCGCACGATTGAGTTTGTCGAGATCGAAAAGCTCGTCTAGGTGCCCCAATTTTCACCAGGTTGGTCTAATTAGCACAAGCCGAAGCAATCGTGCGAAACGACAAATATAGGTGATTTTACCGTGCAAACGACCAATGGTTACAAGCCCTCGCGCCTTTCTATAGTGGGGGCAAGGGCCAGAGGTTTGGTCCTGAGGCGTGGGATGCACGCCAACCGAAAACAAGATTGTGCCAATTATTCGTCGCCAAAGGAGGCGCAGAGTGAGTACTAAATTAGTAGAAATCAATGACAGTAAATATCGTGGAGGCAACGATAGCGACCAAATGGGACGCTGGTCCCTGTTCATGGCCTGGTACGGAGTTGCCAGCGCACTGTTCTTCGTCTACATCGGTGCAGCGCTCGCCGTTGCTTACGGAACGGTAAATGCACTGATTGGTCTTGGTTTGACCATCGTTGTCTACGGTGCCTTTAACCAAATCCTGTCAAAGCACGCGATCAACAACCGGACTACCGTCGCATTGTTCTCCCGCAGTATTTTGGGAACAAGCGGATCCGCAATTGCCACCATTATCTTCGCGCTCGTAGCAATTTACTACGCAGTATTCGAAGGCTCGATCGTGGCATTCGCATTCCAGACGTACTTCGGTGGTGAATCATGGATGTGGTCCTTGATTGTCGTTATCTACTCGACACCACTCGTATTCGGTGGCGCACGTAGGTTCATTGACAAGCTCAACGGATGGCTCCTCCCCATTTACATCGGTGGCCTTGTCGCCGCTGTGATTTGGGCCGCCACCCTGTATGGCACTTCGGACGCGTGGCTGACCAACGCTGGATCATTGCCCGAACTTCCCTTCGCTTCGGGCGGACCTGGTTGGCTTGCAACCTTCGCCGCCTACATGGGCGTCTGGATCATGATGATGTTCACCATCGACTACGCGGCTCTCGGAAAGCGTTCGGACGCAAAGTTCCACCAGACCAACACCTTCGGGTGGGTCTTCTACGTCCTCGCTTACGGTGTTAGCGCCGTTGCAGGTATCTTCCTCACCTTCACCATTCCGGGCCTCGTTGCGTCAGAGACGGGAGTCGCGGGCGGTTTGGTGGGCATGATGGGACTCTTGGGATTGATCTTTGTGTTCGTTTCCCAGACTCGAATCAACACGGCAAACTACTACCTCGGTTCGTCGAACCTCCAGACCTTCGGAGAGCGAGTTTTCAAACTCAAGCTCCCCTACGGCGCGTGGCTTATCGTGACCGCAGTAATCATCTACCTGTTGATGTTGCTGCCGATCGTCCAGTACATTCTGCTCGCACTTGCATGGCAGGGTGTTCTCGTCACGGCATGGGTCGCAATTGCGGTCACTCACATCGTTCTGGACAAGGGCAAGCGCCAGGAACACGGCATGATCCCCGACAAGCGATACGCCGCGTTCAACAACTCGGGATTGATCGCATGGGTTATTGCCACGGTCATCGGTGTGTTGATGTTGCAGCTCGGTTCGATTGACCCCGCACTCGCAGGTGTCGGTGGAACCTGGGGCCCGATCGCCACGGCAGTTTCTGCCGCGGTAATCTACGCCATCCTGTACAACAGCACCGGCGGAAAGACCGCTCTTCTCGCAGAGAAGTAGCCATTACCAAATAAAGGGTGGGGGTGCGCGAAAGCGCATCCCCATCTTTTTATTCGTCGTCTTGAGTGTCGATGAGGCGCAGTGCAATCAAGCAGGTTGCCTGTCCTTCAACAGAGTTGACATCGACCCGAAGGAACGATTCGATCTTTCGAAGTCGATAGTTGAGCGAGTTCCGGTGGATGAATAGAGCTGCGCAGGTTGGAGTTGGCCTCGCATCGTTCTCCAAGAAGGCGGAAAGCGTTTCGATGAGTTGTCCAGAACGCTTTTCATCATGCTCGAAGAGCGGACGCAGGAACTTTTTGGCCGATTCACGTGCACCTCGACCTCCCGTGGCCATCACGACCGCACCGAGCCCGAGTTCGGGCGCGAGTTGCGGTTGGATGATTCGTTTCAACAACTGAAGTGAGTGCACCACCGACATGCGAAGTTCGTAAAGGCTCGATGTCGGAGTTTTCAGAACGAGTGGCTGGCGTGCGTGAATTCCGAGGAGCCGTCGTTCGATTTCGGCGAAATCATCGCGAGGGGACTGCACAAAGGCGACCAATCGTTCATCAATCTCGGTGACACGGACAACGTGGAAAGCCTCGTGAAGAGCCACGCGGAGTCGCCACGAGGTGGAATGGAACTCACCACTCACATCGGCGACCAACAGGCTCATTTCTTTTCGGTGGTCCAAGCCGATCGCGTGGATGGCTTGGCGAACGTCGCTGTGTGAGTATTCATCCCACGATTCGCAGGTGTCGAGAAGATTTTTGATTTCCTGGTGCCGACTCGCGTCGACGATAACCGATCGGTTCAGTTGGAGGGCGATGATGGAGGCAACTGGACCCAGGAGGGACGACAGACGATTTCCCGTGTCGTTTGCTCGAACCGCGAGTTGGCATGGATTATTCAACCCCATCGGCAAGGGGATACTGAGAATCCCGCGCGTCGGCTTTGTGTGGCTGGCTAGCGCCCATTCCGTTGCCGCAGGATATTGTGCGATCACGGAACCGTAGGCATCGAATACTGCAAGAGGGGACTCGACCACTTCGGCTATTGCGACCAGGAGGGTCGCGACATCCGCACCCTGGTTGGCGAGGCGCGCGCACTTATCGGCGAGTGACCAGCCTTGCGTCACCACATCGAGTCGTTCCAGCACCAAAAGGTTTTCAATGTGACGAAGCAATTGAAGTGGCGGAATGGCGGCGGGTACTTCGATCAGCGGAATCTTGCGGGCTTCAGACGCGCTCACTAGGCCGGGAGGGACGGTGAGATGGGCGATTCCGGTCGAGAATGCGATGGCCGCAACGGGGACTTTCGACAACCGCTCCACGAACGCGTCCCACGTCCGTTCGTCCGAAAAGTTCATCCCGATCCCACTTGTCAGAAGCAGCGAATTCGGCTCGAGGAACGGGGTGGGGTCCATCAATTCTGTGGGTGCGCAGCCCGTGACTATCGTGTCATGCTGCGATTGAGGTGCATCCGTTTTGAGGACGAGACCGAGAGACGCCTCCTGCAACAAATCATCAACATTCACAGCATGCCTCCTAATTGGCTGTCATTCGCACAAATTGTAGGGCAACTCTAGTGCAATTGACTACTGGATTAGGTTTCGGGCGCAACATATTGTGAACATATGAAGGGCGCAAATTCCGAGGCAGCACTATTTGTCAACTCAGACATGGGTGAGTCGTTTGGACTCCACAGTTTTGGGAATGATGAAGTGCTTATGCCTTTGATTGACGTTGCGAATGTGGCCTGCGGGTTTCACTCGGGCGATCCCAGTGCGATGGACGCCACCGTAAACTTAGCAAAGCAGAACAATGTCCTCGTCGGCGCACACCCGGGGCTTCCCGACCTCGTCGGATTTGGCCGCCGTGAAATGAAGCTCACCCCGGATGAAGTTGAGTCCATCATTCGTTACCAGGTGGGCGCGCTCGTCAGCTTCCTCGAGAAGTATTCCCTTCCGCTCAACCACATCAAGCCCCACGGGTCTCTCTACGGAATGCTTGCCCGAGACGAAGACCTCATGCTCGGGGCTGTGAAAGTAGCGAAAACATACGACGTCCCACTATTCGGCATTGCGGGGAGCGCGCATCAACGTGTTGCCGAACGCGAAGGTGTGCGCTTTATGGGCGAACTGTATGTCGATCTGAATTACAACGCTGACGGGGGTTTGATCATCCTCCGACGACCAGAGCACACCGACCCAGAGCGAGCGGCGGAGCGTGTGCGACGGGTTCTTGAGGATGGAATAGTCCTCGCCGACGACGGAACCGAGCTCACGATCCCTTTCAGTAGTGTGTGCGTTCACTCGGACACCCCCAACGCGCCAGAGGTGGCGCGTGCGGTTCGTCAAGCCCTCGAGTCCTAAACTTTCCCCACGCAGCACCCAACACAAGTCACAGAAAGAGAGAGTTGTATCTCGTGGAAATTATTTCCCCACTTCCCGGAGTTTTTTATCGAAAGCCTGGACCAGACAAAGAACCTTACGTCAATGAAGGTGACGCCATCGTTGCGGGACAAACCATTGGACTCGTTGAAATCATGAAACAGTTCAGCGAGGTTCGAGCGGAAGCGGCGGGCGTTCTCGTCAGTTTCAAGATTGATGATTTCGGAATCGTCAATCCCGGCGATGTCATCGCGATAGTCGAATAAACGAATCCCTGCCCAACCACGACCAACAGCGAACAAACCCATGAAGAAACTTCTCATTGCAAATCGCGGCGAAATAGCGGTACGAATCATTCGTACTGCTCGCGAAATGGGGATTGCTACGGTTGCGGTTGTCAGCGAGGCGGATCGATTCGCCTACGTTGCCGAGATCGCCGATGAAATCGTCGTCATCGGCCCACCTCCCGCAGGGCGGAGTTATCTCAATCACGAAGCGGTGCTTCATGCGGCCGCTGAATCTGGTGCCGACGCGGTGCACCCCGGCTACGGTTTTCTCTCGGAAAACGCAGAGTTCGCCCGAAAGGTAATCGACGCCGGACTTATCTGGGTGGGTCCTTCACCGGAATCCATCGAACTGATGGGAGACAAATCGCGGGCGCGGAAAGCCGCTCACGATGCAGGTGTCCCAACCCTTCCCGGCACACAATCGGCGCTGAATGACTCTGACGATGTCCCGTCGATTGCCGCTCAGATCGGTTATCCGCTGGTGGTGAAGGCGTCTGCTGGAGGCGGGGGCAAGGGAATCCGCCTTGTCGAAACACCGGAGTCACTGATGTCGACGATTGAGATCGCAAAAGCCGAAGCGCTTGCGGCCTTCAACTCGTCCGAGGTCTACCTCGAGAAGTTCATCACTCATGCCCGGCATGTTGAGGTGCAAATTCTCGGAGACGGTGTCGATTTCGTTCATCTCGGCGATCGCGATTGTTCGATGCAGCGGCAACAGCAGAAGATTGTGGAAGAAGCTCCCGCACCCGATCTGCCCGACGATGTTCGGAAGCGAATTCGAGACACGTCGGTCGAACTTGTTCGTAGCGCAGGTTACCTCGGGGTCGGGACGATTGAGTTCCTCTACGACCCGGCAACCCAGGAGGCTGCGTTCATCGAGATGAACACGCGTATTCAGGTCGAACACACCGTCACTGAAGCAATCACCGGCATCGACCTCATTCGGGAGCAACTAAGAATCGCGTCCGGTGAAAAGCTCGGTATGTCTCAAAAAGACATCGTTTTCACTGGACACGCGTTGGAATTCCGCATTAACGCAGAAGATCCCGCAAACAATTTCATGCCGAGCCCCGGAACAATCGACGTTTTGACCTTGCCGGGAGGCCTTGGAGTGCGGTCCGATTTCGGCATCATCGCAGGGAAGTCGGTCACTCCGTACTATGACTCGTTGCTGGGCAAGATTATTGTCTGGGCGCCAACCCGAACGACGGCGATACGTCGAGCCGAACGAGCATTGAAAGAGACCGACATTCGGGGAATCAAAACGACGACCGGCTTGTTGCAAACGCTGGTTTCACTTCCTGATTTTGAACACGTCAAGCACCACACAAAATACATTGAAACAGGTGTCGACCTGACTGGAGGAGCGAAATGACCAAAACCGTTGAAGCACGCTACACCTGGGGTGGGGACGAGTTTCTCTTCGTGGAAATCACGGAGGGGATGTCGCTGGAGTCGAATTTCATCTCGAACAGCATCGCGAATGCACTCGAGTCGAAGAATCTCAGTGGGCTTGTCGATATTTGCCCCGCCAACGCCTCACTGTTGATTCGATTCAACCCTGACGTCATGAATTACCAAGAGTTGGAAAAGACCGTGCGTGCCTTAGAACAGGACGTGCGCGCCTCGGCCCGCCAGATATTGAATACGCGAATCATTGAAATCCCCGTCTGGTACAACGACCCTTACACAAACGAGACGGGTTCGCGATTCAGGGAGGGCTACCACCAGCGACCGGATGGCAACGATCTTGATTACGCCGCTGAGGTCAATGGGCTCGCCGACGCAGCAGAATTCATCAAGCGTCACCATGAATCACCGTGGCTGGTTTCTATGGTGGGATTCGTCGCGGGTCTGCCATTCCTCTATCAACTCGTTGATCAGCAACACCAACTTCAAGTTCCCAAATACCTGAGCCCGCGCACCGACACTCCTGCGCTCACGATTGGGCACGGAGGGTGCTTCAGTTGCATCTATTCGGTTCGCGGAGCGGGTGGTTACCAGATGTTCGGGGTAGCCGCAGCGCCGATTTATGACCCAACTCAAAATCTCAAGGATTTCAAGGATTTCATGGTCTTCTTCAAGCCAGGAGACATCGTGAAGTTCACGCCGGTGGACGAACCGGAATATCGCCGTATTCAAAAAGAAGTGGATGCGGGGACCTTCGTGTACCGCCAGGCACCGATTCAGTTTGATGTGGGAGCGGTGCTTGCCGACCCCGAAGGTTACAACAAGACAATGATGGAGGCCCTCAATGGGATTTGACATTATCGAACCAGGATTATCGACAACCGTTCAAGACCAAGGCCGGATCGGCTATTACCGCTACGGCATCCCTCAGGGCGGATCGATGGATCAGTACTCGGCTAGCCTTGGCAATCGCCTTGTGGGGAACACTCACAAGGAAGCCGTCTTGGAATGCACCTACATTGGTCCGCGTATCACAATGACGAGTGATGCCACTATTGCCGTGACCGGCGCACCGGTTGATGTTTTTGTCAACGGTGACTCGGTCCCTCAGTACGAGAGGCTCAGCCTTAAATCGGGTGATGAACTCAAGTTCGGAGTCATCAAGGGCGGAACCAAATATTTCATCGCTGTGCACGGTGGCCTTGACGTTCCCGAGGTGTTGGGTTCGAGGTCGACCTATCCCATCGGATCGATTGGGGGCGTCAATGGTCGTGCAATTGCTGCCGGGGACTCTATTTCAATCGGAAAGAAGATTGACAATGGCCTTCCCGTGCTTCAGAGCATCCCCGAAGCCGACCGACCAGTGTTCTCGCCCACGGTGAACGTTCGCGTGATGCTCGGGCTGTACAACCACAACCTGTCGGACAAGGGTCTGAAGAAGTTCCTCGACGGGGAGTGGACGCTCACACCGATTGCGGACAGAATGGGACTTCGATATTCAGGTCCCGGCGTCGAATGGAAGAAGCGGGAGCAGCCTTTTGGTGCTGGTCAAGACCCTTCCAACATCGTCGACGCCGGCTATGCGGTCGGGTCAATCCAAATCCCGGGTGGGACCCAACCCATCATCCTGCACCGCGACGCGGTGTCGGGTGGAGGATACGCCATGGTTGCAACGGTGATTTCGGCGGACATGGACCTCGTTGCCCGATCGTCACCGGGGACAAAAACACGATTTGTGTCCGTCACGATGGACGAAGCGCTGGAAGCCCGACGTGAAATGACGGCCAGAGACGCCCGTATCTGGAGTTGATGCTTCCCGATTTTGAGCTATTCACCGTTCGTCACTACTGAAAGAGAGAAGCACATCGTGCCATTGGTTACCGTAAAGGTTTTTGAGGATCGACTTGACGACGCAGCTTTTTCGGCGAAGTTGACGACTGCCCTAACCGAGGCTGTCGTTGAGGTCTGCGGCGAGTCCGCCCGCGAGAACACATGGGTTGTGGTTGAAGGAATTCCCCGAAAGCAATGGTCGTTCGGAGGGAAACTCAAACTGCTGTAGCCCGCGGCGGGGTCCCCGAAACGGGCCGAACTGATCGCGGTTGGGGCCAAGACCTCGACGAGGCATAGAATGGTCAGGTTGCCCTGGCAACGCAGGAGAATTCGCCTAGTGGCCTATGGCGCCAGCTTGGAAAGTTGGTTGGGTGCAAGCCCTCGGGGGTTCGAATCCCCCATTCTCCGCGGCGGAGCAATCCGACCGACAACTGGTTGAGACAGTTCAAAAGCCCCCGCGCGATCGGGGGCTTTTGTCGATGGCGGGATCTCTAGGCGCTGCTCTCTAGCCCTTCGCGCCGCATACCGCGACGCTTTCGCGCTAGATTATCCAAGGGAACTTTCCTATCTAAAGAATTGAGAATTGTGGCCACCTCACGCAACCGTTGGATCGGTCTTATCTTCGTCTCGATGTCCATCTCGTTGGTCATCATCGACGGAACCATCGTCAACACCATCTTCCCGTCGCTCATTAATGACCTGAACCTCTCTTCCACTGAGGTTCAGTGGGTCCAGGAAAGCTACGTCCTAGTCTTTGCTTCGTTGCTACTCGTGTGGGGTTCTCTCGCGGATCGCATCGGTCGCAAAACGCTGCTGATGATCGGTATCGCAATCTTTATTTTGTCCTCGATGTGGGCCGGTGTGGCCGACTCGGCGAATGTGTTGATTCTCGCTCGCGTCATCCAGGGAATTGGTGGCGCAATGGTGCTGCCCACGACCCTGTCGCTCGTCAACGCCAACTTCCAGGGAAAAGAGCGCGGCATCGCGTTCGCCATCTGGGGCTCCACCATCGGTGGAATGGTTGCCGTAGGACCAGTCCTCGGCGGCTGGCTCGCCACCGACTTCTCGTGGCGCTGGGCGTTCTTCATCAACGCCCCGCTGGGTGCAATCATCCTCATCGGTCTTGCGCTTTACGTCGTCGAATCCAAGGTGGCACAACGCGCCGGTGGAATTGACGTTGTCGGGGCCGCTATTTCCGTCGTCATGTTCTCGACGTTCGTGTTCTCGCTCATCGAAGGCCGCGTTTATGGCTGGTGGGAGATCAACACCAAGAACCAGTTCGCTCTGGGCGACTTCGAGTGGCCGACCACCGGCATCTCGGTGATTCCCGTCTCGTTCGCCATCGCCGTCGTCTCAACGGTCATTTTCGTACTGTGGGAGCGTCGACGCGAACACCAGCACAAGAATGTTTTGCTCGACCTGAAGCTGTTCCACATCGCCTCTTTCCGCAATGGATCAATCGCGGCCGCCATCATCTCGATGGGTGAGTTTGGAATCCTGTTTGCCATCCCGCTCTGGTTGCAGAACGTCATCGGGCTCAGCCCGATTTCGTCGGGACTTGTGCTGCTCTGGCTTGCCGGTGGAGCGTTCGTCGCATCGGGCGTCGGCGGGGCCCTCAGTGGCCGTCTTCCCGCCGCCCGCGCCGTTCAAATCGGTGTCCTTTTGGAACTGACCGGTGTTGCCGGTGTTGCTCTGTTTGCCTCGCCCGAGGCCGGCTGGGGAATCATCGCACCGTTCCTGTTCGTTTATGGAATTGGTATCGGATTGGCCACGGCTCAGTTGACCGGTGTCATCATGGTCGAGGTCCCGCCGGAGCAAATCGGCCAAGGGTCGGGTTCGCAGTCAACGGTTCGCCAAATTGGTTCGGCGTTGGGCATCGCAGTCTTGGGAACCCTTCTCTTCACGGGAACGCAGGCGTCACTTGAGGCGAAGCTCGTGGAGACCGGCATTCCCGCGGACCAGCAGACGCTCATCGTCGATGCGGTTGTCGATTCGGCGGGTTCAGCAATCCCCGGAATCTCGGATGCGCTCGTTGCAAACCGCGTTCCGCAGGACATTGCCGACTCGATCCAGGCTGATGCTGGTGACGCCTTCACCGACGGCGCAAAGTTGGCCGCCTGGTCGGCAGCCGCCTTCCTGCTGCTCGGCTTTGCATCGACCTTCAACCTCGGTGCGCGCACAGAGTCGAAGCCCAAGGCCAAGCCCAAAGCCTCGAAGTAGCCGATTTCGCGCCTAGCGCGTAATACGGCCTTCGAGTTTGGCGCCTTCGTCGTCGTCGCCTGGCAACAGACGGTCGAATGATTGTGGTGTAGCTACAGATGAATCCACCGAACACGGAAATCATGATGATCGCGGCGTAGTAATCCGAGCGACAACTAGTTGAGACAGTGAAAAAGCCCCCGAGGAATCGGGGGCTTTTGTCGCGTTTGCGGCTGCGTTCGCGAACGGACTGCCCAAAATTGGGCCGGAATCGCGTTCGTGTGAAACAGTCGATGACTCCTTACGAAAGGGCAAAAAGGGCCATTGACTCGCGGCGCAATCTGCACTAACGTGGTAAAAACTGTTAATAATTCAATAAACTTGAGGTTGCGACTTAGGAGCATCATGCGAGCGTGGGGATTCTCTAGGGTGCGTTTATCCTACGTGTTAGTATCAGCGCTCATTACAGTCCTTCTCGTACCTCTCGCCGTATTGATTCCCGCTGTCGCGGAGGCGGTTGCTTCCTCCCCGGTAGGCAAGCTTCAACGCTCTTTTTCGCCGGGCCATGACCCCAGGTCATCTGACAATCCGCCCGTATCCGCCGCACCTGTCCAACGCGCCGCCAAGCACGCATCGGGAATCGTGGGCCTTCCTTCCATCAAGGGCAGAGTGACCTACACAGGTGTTTATGGTTACAACAGGAGAAGTCAACCCATTATTCGGGTCGCCGGCCTGCCAATGGCGACGGTCGAAATTTACAATGCTACGACCGGTGACTTTGTCGATAGCGTGGAAACCGACGGCCTCGGCAACTACACCTACATTCCCGCGGGACCCGGAAATTTCAAGATCTTCGTTGATCCGTCGAGCGCGGAGTATGAAGCCGAAGGAACTCTCGCCCCCGAGTGGTTTACGAATGTTCCCGACATCAGCCTG
>CAIRWJ010000191.1 GCA_903882245.1 uncultured Microbacteriaceae bacterium
ATCGCGTGGATTTTGTCGTCGGCGTTATCGCCGGCAACAACATTGGTTCTCAATTCCGACGATCTCATCGCTGCGTCTCTCGGCAGTGATTCGAATCATCGAATATTTTTCGGTGTCGAACCGACGGGAGATGAGTCCCGCGAGCCGAGCGGTTCTGCTGTGGATGTTTCCCTCTGTCCGCGGTGCGACGAACGTCTCGAGTGGGACTTTTGGCGGTTCAACCACATCGGGCGCGTCCGTTGTCCAGCATGTGGGTTCGCGTCCCCCGCGGCTGGAACGCGCGTATCGCCGGCCGACGCCGCAACTGGAGTGAGAGCACTCACGATCAATTCTGAGAAGGTGAACATTCGCTTGGCGAATCACAGCATGGTCAACGTCTATAACCTGGCGGCCGTCGCGGCTACGCTCGACGCACTCAACGTCACGCCACAAACAATCGGGTCGGTTGTCGAGTCGCTCACGCCGCCGACGAGCCGTTTCGTTGAAGAAACCTACGGTGGTGTGCGCGTTGTTCGACTGCTCACGAAAGGACTCGTGGGAGTCGCTGTCTCGCGAGCGTTTGAGCACATCGCCTCGGTGGCCGGAACCAAAATCGTCTTGCTCGCCATCGACGAAACAACCGACCGCTACGACGGCGTCGAGAATACGGCCTGGACTTATGACGCGGATTACGAGTATCTGGCGGAACCATCGATATCCGCGATTTACGTTGGGGGAGTCCGGCGTCACGATCAGGCGCTCCGACTGGCTATGGCGGGCGTCGACCCACAGAAGATTGTTCTGCTCGAATCAGAAACTCGCGGCGCAGAACTGGTTCCCCTTCGCGGCGTCGACGTGGTCTTCAATCTCTATAGCAACCACAACGCCGGGGTGACCGGCGACGCAGTCCAACGGACGCTTCGAACACGCCTGATGGAGACGACCTCGTGATGCTCACAATAGAAATGTTGTACCCCGAGATCGCGAATTTGCACGGCGACAATGCGAACATCGGGTACCTTGCACGGTGTCTTCCGGATGCGCGAGTTGTTCGCACAGGTTTGAACGAAACCCCCGAATTTGTCTCCGGGAAAGTCGATTTGGTGTACCTCGGACCGCTCACGGAAAAAGGTCAAATTCGAGCGATTGCGCGACTCACGCCCTACAAATCGAGAATTGAAGAATTAATCCATTCGGGCACACATTTTCTGTTTACTCACAACGCAATGGAATGTTTGGGTTCGCGCATCGTCAACACCGAGATGAATTACGACCTGCCGGGCGTGGGCGTATTCGACTTCTCGAGCGAAGTGCGAATGTTCGAGCGTTACACCGGAAAAGTAATGGGGTCGTTTGACGGAGTGTCACAGCCGATAGTTGGTTACAAATCTCAATTCTCGATGGTCTCGGGCTCGCCCGAGATTCCGGGATTCATGACGACCACTCGGGGCATCGGCAGAAACCCGACAACACGAGTCGAGGGTGTTCGGGTCAACAATTTTATCGGCACCTCATTGATCGGGCCGGTCCTGGTGATGAACCCCCATCTCGCCGAGTGGCTCGTCTCGTCCTTGGTTCCGACGCGAAAATCGGAACTCGCGCTCAAGGATTTTGCGCTTGCGGCCTATGACGCTCGTCTTCGTGAGTTTCAGGATGACCGAACGTGGTCATCGTTTGAGCGTGTCACGCGATAGACAGTTGTTCGTGACGTGCTGAAGAAGCGTCTCGAAGGAAATATTCCTTAAATCGATTCGTCCGCGATGAGGCGATCTGTTTCGTCGAGCCATTCCATTGCCGTCGAAGCAAGTGCAGACTTGACCTCGCTCGCGTGGTGTCCGCAAAAGAAAAGCTCGCCGGACTGTAGACGAACACGCACATAAGCCTGTGCTCCGCAGGAATCGCATCGATCGAGTGAACTGAGTTCGGGTGCGGTGGCGGTTTCAGAGGGGGAGTGCGTAGTGGTCATGGACATCCTTTCGATGTCTCTATTCCATCACGAGACATGGACATTCCCGTCCGAAAATCGCCCCGTTTCGCCATGAGCGTAAATTTTGTTCACAGTCGCGGAGAGCCTGCCTCTATGCCACCACACCCTCGCCTATGGTTGGACTCGTCCCCGTCAGCGAAGGTTTCAGTAATGTCGACCGAATATTCCGCCCGTCACCTCAGTGTCCTTGAAGGACTCGAGGCGGTGCGGAAACGCCCGGGAATGTACATTGGCTCGACCGACGAACGCGGGCTCATGCATTGCTTGTGGGAAGTTATCGACAACTCGGTGGACGAGGCTCTGGCGGGACACGGTTCGTCAATCGGCGTCTCACTTCACCCCGACGGCAGCGTCGAGGTTCACGACACGGGTCGAGGAATTCCGGTCGACATTGAACCTCGCACGGGCCTTTCGGGCGTCGAAGTGGTGTTCACCAAACTGCACGCGGGTGGCAAGTTCGGCTCCGGCTCGTACACCGCATCGGGTGGACTGCACGGTGTCGGAGCGTCGGTGGTCAACGCACTCAGCGAACGCCTCGACGTCTTCGTCGACCGCGACGGATCGACCTACGCGATGTCGTTCCATCGGGGTGAACCCGGAACATTCGACGACTCAGCAGGACACGGGCCGCGCTCGCCGTTCACGCCCTACATCGACAACTCCGAGCTGCGCATCGTGGGCAAAGCGCCCAAAGGGGTAACGGGAACACGCGTTCGATGGTGGCCTGACCCCGAAATCTTTGGCACCTCCTCAATTGTGGAACTTGACACGCTGCTCTCGCGAGCACGCCAAACCGCGTTTCTGGTTCCGGGGTTATCGCTCTCGGTCTTGGATGATCGTTCCGAAACCCCCGAGCAACACGAGTTCTCGTTCGCTGGCGGCATCGGCGAGTTCACTGAGTTCCTTGCACCTGACGACGCACTGACGTCGGTCTGGCGTTTGACCGGGGACGGCACGTTCACCGAAACGGTTCCAGTGTTGGATGACGCGGGGCACATGGTGTCGACGGAAGTCGAACGAACATGTCACGTGGACATCGCGCTTCGATGGGGCACGGGGTACGACACCGTGCAAAAATCTTTTGTCAACATCATTGCGACGCCCAAGGGTGGAACGCACGTGACCGGCTTTGAACAGGCAATCGTGAAGGTTCTCCGTGCCGAGGTTGAAAAGAATTCTCGACGACTCAAGGCGGGAAACGACAAACTTGAAAAAGATGACATTTTAACGGGCCTTACGACCGTCCTGACCGTTCGAGTCGCCGAGCCACAATTCGAAGGGCAGACGAAGGAAGTTCTCGGAACTCCAGCTATTCGTCAAGTGGTTTCGACGGTCGTTTCGAAGTCGCTGGAAGAAAAGTTCGCATCAACCAAACGAGATGACAAGGCGCAATCGGCGCTCGTGCTGGAAAAGATTGTTGCCGAAATGAAGAGCCGGATTTCGGCGCGCGCTCATAAAGAGACACAACGCCGAAAGAACGCGCTGGAGTCGTCCACGCTGCCGGCGAAGCTCGTGGATTGTCGGTCGGACGAAGTCGAACGCAGTGAGCTATTCATCGTCGAGGGTGATTCGGCACTGGGGACGGCGAAGTTGGCACGTGACTCTGAATTTCAAGCGTTGCTTCCGATCCGAGGCAAAATTCTCAATGTCCAAAAGGCCTCGGTGGCGGATATGTTGTCGAACACCGAGTGCGCATCAATTCTGCAGGTCATTGGCGCGGGAAGCGGTCGAACATTCGACCTCGCGCAGGCCCGATACGGCAAGGTCATCATCATGAGCGACGCCGATGTCGACGGTGCACACATCCGTACGCTGTTGTTGACGCTGTTCTTTAAGTACATGCGACCTCTGGTCGATGCGGGCCGTGTGTATGCGGCGGTTCCGCCGCTACACCGAATCGTGGCCATCAATCCTGGCTCTAAGGCCAATGACGTGATCTACACCTACTCTGAGGCCGAACTACACGCGACCCTTGACTCCCTTCGCAAAGCGAAAAGGTCGTGGCAGGAGCCCATCCAGCGCTACAAGGGACTCGGCGAGATGGATGCGGATCAACTTGCGGACACCACGATGAGTCTTGAGCATCGAACACTGCGCCGAGTCCGTATCGATGACGCCGAGAAGGCGACACTCATGTTTGAGTTGCTCATGGGCAACGAAGTTGCACCGCGGCGCGAGTTCATCATCGACGGCGCGCTTGATCGCGATCGAATCGACGTTTAGCGCAATCGAGTTCCGAGTACGGACACCACGTCACTCAATGGCGATCCTGAACCGTCACGTTTGCCAAATTCTGTGGGAAGTTCGCGGGCAGTCCCGTCGTTGGCGCAGGCTCGCGGATCCGAACCGACAAAAGCGAGCGCGAGGCCCACTTCGCCCTTCAGCAGCGTGTGAGAGCGCACTCCGCCCGTGGCACGGCCCTTACCGGGGTATTCGGTCAACGGAGTGACCTTGGCACGGCCCGGGTCGGCACCGGTCAACGTCGCGCCTGCGGAGGTAATCGTGACGACCTGGGCGTTGGAGTCAGCAGACACGCTCGCAAAAGAGACGACCACATCGTTTTCGGCCAGTTTGATTCCCGCGACGCCAGCCGCACCGACTCCCTGCGGGCGGACGCTAGAGGCGGGGAAATGTAGTAACTGTGTGTCGAGCGTCACGAAGACGAGTTCATGTCCATCGGGCGCGAGGTCTGCCCCGACGACCTCATCACCAACATCGAGATTAATGATCGAGAAGTCCGCCCGGGCCGGGAATGTTGTCGGATCGACTCGTTTTACGGTTCCACGTCGGGTTCCAAGAACCAAGGGGACATCCGAAAGTGGAACGATCGTGACGATTTTTTCACCGGGGGTGAGCCCCACCACGTAATCGGTGGCTTTCGAGCCGGTCGCGTAGCCAATCGCGGCGTCGGATGAGGGGAGTGCCACCGGTGTAAATCGAACAAATCGCCCATGTGACGTGATTGCACCAACATCGCCACGAGTAGTCGTGCGGACCACGGCCCTCACAGTGTCATGCTTCACCCTTTTAGCAACAGCCGGAAACTCGGACGTGACGGGAGTGCGCAACAGTTTCCCGGTCGCAGTATAAATAACGCTGCAGGGTTCGTCTTCGAGCTCGAGGCCTTGGCTGGCAATCGCGCCCACGACAGGAACGTCCTCACCATCGAGCAATGTCGTGCGTCGCGGAGTGCCGTATTTGGACGCGACGTCAGCGAGTTCTTCCGAGACAACCGTGCGGAGCGAATCTTCACTCGACAGGAGAGTGGTGAGAGCGACGATGTCGGTCACCAGCAGATCGCGTTCCGATTCGAGTTCAATCCGCGAGAACTTGGTGAGTCGGCGAAGTCGCAATTCGAGAATGTAATCAGCCTGAAGTTCTGACAGGGTGAATGTCGACTGTAGTTCGGTTCGGGCGGACGCTGCGTCGTCCGAAGCGCGAATGACTCGAATCACCGCGTCGATATCGACGATTGCGCGGAGCAGGCCGTCAACGAGGTGTAGGCGTTCGGTCTTGCGATCGAGGCGGTATCGCGATCGGCGCGTCACGACCTGGACTCGGTGTGAGATATAGACGCGCAACATTTCTACGAGACCGAGAGTTTCGGGTTTTCCGCCTACCAGTGCCACGTTGTTGATAGAAAAACCGTCTTCGAGCGGTGTTTGTCGGTACAACTGGTCGAGGACAGCTTCGGGCGAGAAACCAGTCTTCACCTCGATAACAAGGCGGAGTCCGTTCTTGCGATCGGTGAGGTCAACCACGTTAGAGATCCCGGTGATCTTCTTTTTAGTGACACCGTCTTTGATGCGTTCGATGATGCGCTCGGGTCCAACCAAATATGGCAGCTCGGTCACGACGATTCCCGTTTTTCGAGCGGAGACCTGTTCGATGGTGGAACGCG
>CAIRWJ010000192.1 GCA_903882245.1 uncultured Microbacteriaceae bacterium
CCAGTTGTATCCGGCGGGACACGACGAACTTCTGCGACGAATAATCGCAAGCGGTGTCGTCATCAGCGAGGTGAGTCCCGGTGGCGCACCGACGCGCTGGAGATTCTTGCAACGAAACCGGTTGATCGCAGCCATCGCGGGCGCGACGGTCGTCATCGAGGCGGGATATCGCAGCGGTTCGCTGAACACCGCGACCCATGCCCGCGACCTCGACCGACCGATTGGGGTGGTTCCCGGCCCAATCACCAGTGGTGCTAGCGCGGGTTGCCACCGATTGCTGCGAACGAACCCTGCGACGACCCTCGTTACGACCGTTGCCGACGTTGCGGAATTGTTCGGGCACGATCCCACCGCGGAACGATTCGACGCCCGCGACTCTGACACCATCGTGCGAATTCTCGATTCGCTGTCAATAGCGAAACCCCGTTCCGTCGCGGCGATCGCCGCCACAGCGGGAATAGAAGCCGCAACCGTCACAGCAACACTCGGTTCACTCGAGGGAGAGGGGCGGGTGGTTCGCTCGATTCACGGATGGATACAACGCACGACAAGCGAGAGTTAGCCCTGAAAGACCGATGCGTGACGGTAATCTGGCGCCATGCTCGACTCGGACACCGCGTCACACGTCATCGCCCACATTTCCGATACCCACTTGCTGGGCGGGGATCGCAAACTCTTCTCAACCGTTGACGTCGCATCGAACCTCACCTGGGTTCTTGACCGCCTTCGGGCGGGCGATCAGAAAATTGACGCGCTTGTTTTCACCGGTGACCTCGCCGACATTGCCGAAGTCGATGCGTACCGCTGGTTGCGCGGACAAGTAGAACCAGCCGCCGCTGAATTAGGCGCCGAAGTCGTCTGGGTGATGGGCAATCATGATGAGAGGGCGGCATATTCGCGTGAACTATTCGATGACGAGAGTGATGGCGCTCAGGACCGCGTCTACAACGTCGGTGGCCTCCGCATTATTTCCCTCGACACATCGGTACCCGGCTACCATCATGGCGCACTCTCGGAAGAACAGCGGGTGTGGCTCACAAATGAATTGGCGACAGCGGCAGCGCATGGCACGGTACTGGCGATGCACCACCCACCGCTCGTTGCACACAACCCGCTGGTGAGGTTGATTGAGCTCGAAGAGATGTCACTTCTCGAACCGATAGTGCGTGGCTCGGACGTTCGCGCCATTATCGCCGGCCATTTGCACTACTCGTCTTTCGGCAACTTTGCCGGGGTTCCCGTGTCGGTGTCGAGCGCCACGTGTTACACGGTTGATGTGGGCGCCGACAAGTCGCTACTGCTCAGCGCAGTCGATGGAGCTCAATCAATTCAACTCATCCACCTTTACAACGACTCGGTGGTGACGTCGGTCGTTCCGGCCGAGATTTACGCTCAGGTTTCGGGGTATCCGGCAACGCTTCGCGCGATGGCCGACACCCTGTCGTTCGCCGAACTTCGCGAGATGATTTCGAACAAAACGTCCGATTTCAATTCCGCGGAACGCGAGCAGTCCGCCGACCTCTGAAACTGGACGATTCGGTACGCTAGAAAGACGTCGTCACCAAGGGGGTGACGAAAAGCGACGGAGATTTGGCCATGTTCTTGAACAAAACGTATCGATTCTGGACCGCCCTGATTGCGATGGTCCTGTCGACCGCGGTTGCTGGCGCGATGTTTTTCTTGTCCGCAACGACGAACGAAGAGACCGCCCCCGAGAGCGGAGCGCCGACTGCATCGGAAGCTGCCGAAGTTGCTCGAATCAGCGCGGAGTTCCCCGACTCTGCCGGTACATCGATTTTCCTCGTGTTCACCAAATCGTCCGAACTATCTGATGGCGAAATCACCACCATCAACGACAACGTGGCCGACATTTATGCCGCGCACACCGATATTGAGGTGGCGATTCCCGCGCTCGTGTCGGATGACGGCACAACCGTTTCGGCCATTATTCCCCTCGACAAAACAAATGTCGTTGACGACCAAGAAGAGCGCTACAACGACATTCGTGACACCGCCGAGACCGGTCTGACCGGGGTCGACCTATACCTGTCCGGACCCGAAGGATTTGCAATCGACATTTCGAACGTGTTCGCCGGCGCTGATGTCACGCTGTTAATCGTCACCGCGAGCGTCGTTGTCGTACTCCTTCTCATCACTTACCGATCGCCCATTTTGTGGATCGTTCCGCTGTTGGTGGTCGGTCTTGCCGACGGTCTTGCCGGCGCAATGGCTAAAAAGGCGGCCGATATGCTCGGCGGCCAGTTGGACGCGTCGACGACCGGGATCCTGTCAGTTCTTGTCTTTGGTGCTGGAACAAACTATGCGCTGTTGATCATCTCGCGCTACCGCGAGGAACTTCTGAAGTTCGAGTCGCGTGCCGATGCGATGGCAAAGGCGGTTCGCGGAACCGCCCCCGCCATTCTTGCTTCGGGCGGGACCGTGTTGGTCGTCATGGCGGTTCTCCTGTTCGCACAGTTAGATTCGAGCCGTAATCTCGGTCTCGCCGGGTTCGTCGGCATCGCCGTGGCCATGATTTCGGGGATCGTCGTTTTGCCGTTCGCGCTGGTCCTCTGGCCACGCTGGATTTTCTGGCCGCTGGCCCCCAAGTTCGGAACCAAGCCCAAGCGAGAAAGTATGTGGGCGCGGGCTGGAAAAGCCATCTCTCGTCGCCCAGTGCTCTTCAGCATCGGCTCGGCTCTTCTCGCAATCGGCCTTGCCCTCCCCGCGCTGGGCATACAGACCGGGCTGACGGCGAACGAGCGATTCCTCACCAAGCCTGGCGCGGTCACGGGAATCGAAATCCTGTCCGACAAGTTCGAACAATTCCAGGGATCGGGATTCACCATCATGGCCTCCGATGGCGATGTCGACGAAGTTCAGGCGTATCTCGAGGACAACAAGGACCTCCTCGTCGAGATTCCCGCACCTCCCGTGTTCGCGGCCCCGCCGATTCCAGGAGTCGTCATCGCACCGACTCCCGAACCGGAACCAACCTATTCGACTGTGGGTGAAACGAACGATGGTTGGACGCAGATCACGGCGACACTCGACTTCGCCGCGGAATCGGATGGCGCAAAGAATGCCATCGCGACATTCCGAACCGGGCTCGACTCGGTCGGTGACGGACTCGCGTTGGTGGGTGGAGGCGATGCCCAGGTGCTCGACACTGAACTTGCGATCGACGCCGACCAAAAGCTGGTCTTCCCCTCAGTCCTCGCCGTCGTGTTCATCATCTTGGTTCTCGTCTTGCGGTCGTTGGTTGCCCCCGCGATCCTTCTCGCGACTGTCGTTGCGTCGTATTTCGCGGCCATCGGTTCGTCATGGTTGTTGTTCCAGAACATTTGGGGATTCCCCGCGCTCGACGGAAACGTGATCGTGCTGTCGTTCCTGTTCCTTGTGGCGCTCGGTATCGACTACAACATGTTCCTCATGACGCGCGTGAAAGAGGAATCCGAAATTCTGGTGAACGGTAAACCGGCCGGAATCAGGGCGGGCATGGTGACCGCACTCGGAGCAACAGGTGGAGTCATCACCAGTGCCGGCGTGCTGCTCGCCGCTGTGTTCGCCGTTCTCGGAGTCTTGCCGCTCATCACCCTGACCCAGATCGGCGTCATCGTCTGTGTCGGTGTCTTGCTCGACACGCTCCTCGTGCGTACCGTCGTCGTCCCCTCATTAACCTTCCTCGTGGGCGAGCGGATGTGGTGGCCACGCAAAACGGGTGTGTCCAGCACATAACTCGCGGTTTTCACGCGCACACTGGTTGACATGAGAGTTGACGAGTCCGTCGCGCGCTACCTGTATGAGTTAGAGGCGGCGCGCGATTCGAGCTCTCACACCGTGCGGGCGTATCGCGGTGATCTTGATTTGTTCGTTCAATCGTTGACGTCAGCCGAATCAACCGAGTTGTCTGCGATTTCACTCGAGGACTGCAGATCGTGGGTGTGGGCGATGTCCAGCGCGGGAGATGCCCCGAGTTCCATCGGCAGACGAGTCTCGGCGGTCAAGTCCTTCTTTCACTGGGCGCATGCTCGCGGGGACATTTCTGCAAATGTTGCCGCTCGGCTTTCTGCCCCGAAAAAACCCGCTCACCTTCCGCGAGTGGTCGCCGCAAGCGCGATGGGTCACGTGTTAGACGACCTTGCGGCGCGGGCAGCAACGGGGGACCCCATTGCTGTCCGCGACCTCGCGATCTGGGAACTGCTCTACGCCTCGGCGATTCGCGTCTCGGAACTCGTCGGAATTCGCCTCGGCGACATCGATTGGTCTGATTCGACGGTTCTAGTCCTAGGAAAAGGCGCAAAGGAACGGGTTGTTCCGTTCGGTGTCCCCGCGGGTCATGCGTTGATTGATTATCGCGACAACGCTCGCCCCGCACTCCCGGTCACGGCGGACAACACACACCTGTTTGTTGGCGCTCGCGGAAAACCTCTGACGACGCGGACGGTCTACGGCATCGTCGCCGCCATCATCGGTGCAATGCCGGGCTCCGGCCCCAAGGGACCGCACATTCTTCGGCACACCGCGGCGACGCACCTACTGGACGGGGGAGCGGATCTGCGGAGTGTGCAAGAAATCCTCGGGCACTCGAGCGTCGGTACGACTCAGATTTACACGCACGTCTCAAGCGAACGACTCAAGAAGGCCTACGCCACGGCTCATCCCAGGGCATAGGAATTGAGCCACGAATCGTAGATGACGATTCGCGGTTGAAGCGGCAGGTACGGCGCTGGGTCCACGTATTCGCCCGCGACCCGCAGCCCGAGGTGCAACGCGTTGTCGCCGAGGTGCCCACCACGAACGAAACCCACGACGTCGCCAGAGTTGACGACGTCCCCGAGAATAACCGCTGGTTCAATCGGTTCCAGCGTGACGTCGCCGTCCTCGAGCGTTCGCAGCACGATCACTCCACGACCAGCGACAGGACCGACAAAAGTCACGCGACCAGTTACAGGTGCTCGAACCTCGGCACCGGGAGCCGCCTGGATATCGATTCCGCGATGACCAGCTGACCACTCATCGGCAGGTCTCGCGAAGTCGCGAATCACCTCGCCCACCACCGGCCACGACCAGCGGGAATCAGCATCCGCTCGTCCCGTCGGTAACAAGGCCAATAGGGCAAGAATCGCGGCGATCAGTGGTGGAGGAAGGCGCAGGGTTGACGTCACGACACCACTATCGGGTGGCGGACGGCATCTCGTTTGGCATTCGTCGTCCACAGGGCAGAAACCTCGGTTCGCTCCCGCTGTGGACAGCCTGTACACTGGAAACACGTTCATTTCGGTGAGCGAATTCGCGTGTCCATCAATTACACGAAACCATTGGTCCCTTCGGGGAGGAATCGTTACGGACACCAGGGCCAGACATCCGTCTGCGCGACAACCACAACA
>CAIRWJ010000193.1 GCA_903882245.1 uncultured Microbacteriaceae bacterium
ACGCGCGCGGAACGAGACCACGGTCCGTCGATTTTAAAGTCCCGACCGGCGGTATCTACAAAAATCCGAGCGGGCGAGTCAGGCTTTACCCACCACACTGATTGTGAGCCATCAATCTGGGGGTCTACCAAGGACACCTGACCGGATAACTGGTTTACCTGGTCGTTCACTAGATAGACCCCCGTGGGCGAAGAGATGGCCGCAGCGTTGGTCGAGGCATCATACGAAATCGACGTCGGCTCAAGGTTTACAATGCTCGCCTCATTCGAAGAGATTGATTCAATCTCTGATCCGGTTGAGTAACCAAAAGAGTTGTCGGAAAGGATGAGTGGGCGGTCGTCCACGCGCCAATCGGGCTCGAGTCCGGTTACGGCGGCAATCGTAAGTATTGACTGGTTGACCGACATCTCCGTTACGGTGACATCGGCGAATTCGGCGAGGCTCACTCTGAGCTGCGCGAGCATGTCCTGCTGATCTGTGATTGAGGCCTGGCTGGCGCCGCCGGAAACGTCAACGGTCGTTTTTCCATTTTCGGCATCCACCAGCACACTTACCAGTTCGGAACCTTGTGGAAACACGGTCGACGCGTTGGGCAAATATGTTGATGGTCCCGCGATCACCGCGCGAGCCACGGAGGCCACTGGGTTGCCTTGTCGCGAAAAGATCCGCACGTCTGGGACAAGGACGGTTCGGTCGTAGTTGAAAAAATAAGCTGAGTATTCGCCATAGGTCGAGGAGAAGGTCGTTTCCGAGATCAGGATGCTGTCAGGTACATCGGACAATCGCCACTCGCCATTGACTCGGGAGAAACTGAAATTCCATTCATAATTTTTCACCGGCTCCATGCTGATAAACACTCCGTCTTCGTCCACCACAGACACAATCCCGGTTGCATAAGTCATCTCTGTGGCTGAGGTTACCTTGACCGAGTCATAGACCCCGCGCACCCTCGTTCCGCCGGCAGGGTTCCAGACCAGGGCCGCCTCGTCTGTGAGAAAACTCCGTGCAATTCGAAAATTGTTTTGCGGTGCGGAACCAGCGCTGATAAAGCCATCGAGAATCTCACGCTGCGTGGCACCCTCAGCTGGCCCCGCAGGCAAAAATTCCAATTCCGTTTGTGACCCAACCGTGTTAGGACCAGCAACAAGAACGGGTCCCGTCGTGGGAATCGTCGTGCACCCGCTGAGCAACAGCACAGCGAGAGCGAGCACAACTCTACGCATCGGCTTCCTCGGCTTTCGGTGGAAGTACGAGCGGTGAGACGGGATTGACCTCGCCATCCAGTGGAATCGTCAGACGAAAGCACGCACCATGTTTCGGTTCAGACCAGACGTCGATGGCGCCTCCGTGAAGTTTCGCGTATCCAAGGGCGATTGCGAGACCCAATCCCGTTCCTCCCGATTGTCGTTGGCGTGACGGATCCGCCCGCCAGAAACGATCGAACACCCGCTCCGCATCGGCCGATGTCATCCCGACCCCGTGGTCTCGAACCGCAAACGCTACTGCTGTGGCAGTCGAATCAACCCATACTTCGACAGGTCCGCCTTCTGCGTGATCGAGAGCATTAGCAAGAAAGTTGTGCAGAATCCGTCGAACCCGACGTGAATCAAGATC
>CAIRWJ010000194.1 GCA_903882245.1 uncultured Microbacteriaceae bacterium
CCATCGATCCCTGGCTTGAGGTCATTTCCGGGTTGACCGGGCTCTAGAGGCGAGCCGGGATGTTTCGAATCGTGTCGAACAAGCACTACGGGTTGATCGCTTTCTCTCCAATGGGTGAGCAGTCGACGGACGTTATCTTCGCAGGCGGGGTTGTTTCGCGGACCAAACGCGGGGTCGTCGAAACCATTTTGGACGTCGATCACAATCAGGGCATTGAGCATGACAACACCGTACCGCGCCGAGGTAATCAAATCTTTGGTAAGGTAAGCCTTACTTCGTTCCACTGGGAAATACTCAGCTGAATGAAAATCGGAGAATCGTGCTCGCAAATTTTCTTATTGGCCTTCGTGAAGGTCTAGAAGCCTCGCTCATCGTCGGGATACTCATCGCCTTTGCTCTGAAGGTTGATCGCCGCGACCTCATCGGTCGAATTTGGGCGGGAGTTGGTGCGGCGGTAGTTGTCTCACTCGGGACTGGCGCCACAATCTTTTATGTTCTCGCCGGATCGGGCGACACAATCCAGCCCATCATCGTCGGTGCCCTGTCTGTCGTGGCGGCTGGACTGTTGACCTGGATGATCTTTTGGATGGCGAAAACCGCTCGTAATCTGAAGGGATCTCTCGAGGGGTCCATGCAAGCGGGGCTTTCGCAGGGCGGTTTCACCATCGCAGTCGTCGCGTTCAGCGCCGTTGTTCGCGAAGGTGTTGAGACGGCTCTTTTCATTTGGGCGTCGATGAATTCCACCGGTGACGGCAATCCCGCCTTGGGAACCGCGTTCGTGGGAATCGGAGTTGCGGTGATCCTTGGGTGGATAATCTACCGCGGACTACTTCGCATAAATCTGGGTATCTTCTTCCAATGGACGAGTGTCATTCTCATCGTCATTGCAGCGGGGATTCTTGCCTACGGTGTTCACGAATTCCAAGAGGTCGGGCTCTTACCCGCCGGCGCCCCTGTCTATGACGCCACCGCCTGGCTTGGCAAAGAAACCATCATCGGCTCGTTGCTCTACGGATTGTTCAGCTATCGCGCTAATCCCAGTCTTCTGGAACTGATCACGTGGGCACTGTATCTTGTGCCGACGTTGACCGTGTTTGTCACTGCGACGCGGCGCGCGAACAACCGACGAGTCACCGTCGCACGCTAATCCAAAGGGTGAGCGACACTCTGAGTAGAATTACAGAATGGCTCGAACAGGAATCGATCGCATCTGGACCGTTCCCAATGCCATTTCATCTATTCGCCTCATCATGGTCCCCATTTTTCTGTGGTTACTCATTACGGGCGAAGACGCTTCAGCCCTGATCGTCCTGATCATCGCCACAACAAGCGACTTCATCGATGGGATGATTGCACGAAACTTCAATCAAGTCACGCGACTCGGGATGTACCTTGACCCGCTGTCGGATCGGCTTTTCATCGCCGCCAGCGTGATTGGGCTGGCGGTGAGAGGACTCATACCATTGCCTTTGCTCGCGATTGTTTTAGCCCGCGACATCATGTTGCTGTCGGTCGTGCTGTATCGGCGTCTTCGAATCGCCGATTTACCACGGGTGACATTCGTCGGCAAGACTGCGACATTCGTCCTCTTCATCGCGTTCCCGGTCGTGGTTCTCGGGACGGTGTGGACCGATGCACCGGTTCCACTCGAGTTAATCGGATGGTTGCTCGGCGCCGTCGGCGCGGGAATTTATTGGGTTGCGGGATATGGG
>CAIRWJ010000195.1 GCA_903882245.1 uncultured Microbacteriaceae bacterium
GAATGACAAGGATCGTGGTGACTCACGAGATGGGCTTCGCCCGTGAGGTGGCCGACACTCTTGTGTTTATGGACGCGGGAGTCGTTGTTGAAACCGGCGACCCCAAGGCAGTTCTCTCAAATCCACAACGCAATCGAACGAAGGCTTTTCTCTCGAAGGTTCTCTAAAGTCTGGTGACGCCTAGCCTGTGCACAACTGGGGCGGGGTGCCTGTCTTTCCTGAACGATGGGGTCATGACACACTTCACTCGTAATTCTGCTGACCGCGGCGACGTCCCCGGTTGGGTGCTCATCACCCTGATGACGGCGGGTCTTGTCGTTGTCATGTGGGCGATGGCCGGCCCAGCTCTCGGTGAAGTCTTTAACAACGCCATCGACCGCGTCTTGTCGATATGACTCGCGGGCTCGAACGCGGCAGTGCCCCGGTCGAGTTCGTGATGGTCGGGGTCTTGCTCGTCGCGGTCGCGTTGACCGTTCTACAAATCGCATTTGTCGCTCACATCCGAGCGGTAGCGATCGATTCTGCGATTGCTGGCGCTGCGCACGCCGCTCTCGCGGACACGGCTGATTCTGAGGGTATTGCCCGTGCGACTGCTCTCGTGGCGAACGGCGTCGCGGCGTCGTTGGTTCGATCAATTTCTGTTACGTCGGGTGAGGTGGCAGGAAAGCCAATAGTGTCCATCATTATTCAACTTGGTGTGCCGATGATTGGGCCGTGGTTGACCATCGCCGAGACCGAAGTCACGGGTCGTGCTTTTCGAGAAGCACCTTAAACGAATGGAGCCCCGCCGAAGCGGGGCCCCACTGTTGTGCGAGATGTTACTTGCCAGCGCGCATCTTGTTTGCAACCGCGATCGCGTCCGAGAACGGCGCGTTAGAGCGACGGTCGGGACGGGCGATGAACAGATACAGCGCACCGGAACCGAGAACAATCGCGATTCCACCCTGTGCGAGAGCGTCAGGAACAACGAGCTGGTAGAGCGCGAAGATTCCGTAGGCGAGCGCACCGATGTTGATGATGAGTCCGGCACTGCCGAGGTTCCAGGGTCCAGCGGGCTTCCAACCGCGGAAGCGGTTCCACAGCGCCGCAAGCACGACGGCCTGGAAGGCGACATAGATTCCGGCAACCGCGAAGTCCGTGATGGGCAACAAGGTTGTCGGGTCGCTGTAGACGACGATGCAGAGGATCATTGGCACGATGCTCGCAACGAGCAGCGCGTTGGTAGGAACCTTCGAGCGTTCCGAGATCTTGCCAAGCCATCCGCTTGCAGGGAGCATCTTGTCACGAGCGAACGAGTGCAACAAACGGCTTGCTGCCGCCTGGAGGCTCAGGACACACGAGATGAATGCCATGACGGCGACAATCAGGAAGATGCGCATTCCACCTTCACCGATGGCGGCGGTGAGTACCGTCGGGATCGGTGCGGGGTCTGCGGCGAGTGCCTCGAGGTCGGGTGCGGCGAGGACGTATCCCGAGAATGACGCGATGGCGGAAACTCCACCGACGATGATTGTCAGGTACATGGCCTTGGGAACCTCGCGAGCGGCGTCGGTGACCTCTTCGGCAACGTCACCACA
>CAIRWJ010000196.1 GCA_903882245.1 uncultured Microbacteriaceae bacterium
CACCTCGGCGTTCATTGTCATTCCACCCCACGGACTCACCCTCGTCGAGGTGGGCTATCCGGCGGACGACGAGGTGGGCGACCGAGCCGAACTGTCGCGCAATCACCGTGAACCGGTTTGACCAGACACTGAATCACTTGTAGAGTTGTCCCTTGGTGCCCGACCCGGGTGCTTGGTTGAGCCCTCCACCGAGTTCTTTCCTTAGAAAGCCTCATCGGAGCGGGATTCACGAACACTTTAACCGAAAGCGCTACGACTGTGACGCGTACATTCTCACCAAAGCCCGCTGATGTCCAGCGGGAATGGATCATCATCGACGCCGAAGACGTTGTCCTCGGTCGTCTGGCCAGCCACGCCGCGGTTCTTCTTCGCGGCAAGCACAAGCCGACCTTCGCTCAGCACATGGATATGGGTGACCACGTCATCATCATCAATGCCGAAAAGGTCGCACTCACCGGTTCGAAGCTGACTCAGAAGCTCGCCTACCGCCACTCGGGTTACCCGGGTGGATTGACGGCCGTCAAGTACTCCGAACTCCTCGAGAAGCACCCAACGCGCGCCGTCGAGAAGGCGATTCGCGGCATGCTTCCCAAGAACTCGCTCGGAGCCGACCAGTTCCGCAAGCTCAAGGTCTACGCGGGTGCCGAGCACCCGCACACTGCACAGCAGCCCAAGCCCTACACATTTGACCAGGTCGCGCAGTAAGCGCCAAGCGAAGGATTAGAACAGTGGCAAAAATCAGCGAAACCACCGCATCGGGCGCCAAGGCACCGAAGCTCACTCTTTCTGTCGCCGGCGCAGCCGTCGGTCGACGCAAGGAAGCAATCGCCCGCGTGCGACTCATTCCCGGTACCGGTGTCGTGACCGTAAATGGTCGCGCCATCGAGGAGTACTTCCCCAACAAACTCCACCAGCAGCTCATTACGTCACCGTTCGCGGTTCTCGAGCTTGGTTCTGTTTATGACGTCATCGCTCGAATCTCGGGCGGAGGCCCCTCGGGTCAGGCCGGCGCGCTGCGTCTCGGCATCGCTCGATCCCTCCTCGAGATTGACACCGAGAACAACCGTCCGACGCTCAAGAAGGCCGGTTTCCTCACGCGTGACGCACGTATCAAGGAGCGCAAGAAGGCTGGTCTCAAGAAGGCCCGCAAGGCTCCCCAGTATTCGAAGCGTTAATCGGTCATTCTCCGATGTCGCGTCTCTTTGGGACCGATGGTGTTCGTGGGCTCGCCAACGCCGATCTCACCGCCGACTTAGCCCTTCGCCTTGCGCAGGCAGCGTCGCAGGTACTGACACAAGGTCGGCACGCCGACGAGGTACGTCGAGAAGGTCGTAAGCCGCGCGCGATTGTCGCTCGCGACCCTCGAATCTCTGGCGAATTCCTGACGGCTGCGGTTTCGGCGGGGCTGGCAAGTTCCGGAATTGATGTTCTCGATGCTGGCGTTCTTCCCACCCCAGCTGCAGCATTTCTTGTCAAGGACATTCAGGCTGACTTCGGTGTCATGATCTCGGCGTCGCACAACCACGCGGCGGATAACGGCATCAAGTTCTTCACGTTCGGAGGAACAAAACTCCCCGACATTGTTGAGGAGCGAATCGAAAAAGCGTTGGAAGGACCCCGTCTGCAACCGACTGGCGCGGGAGTCGGGCGAATTCGACGTTTTGCCGATGCGGAAGACCGTTATGTGTTGCACCTCCTCGCGACGATGGACGTCTCGTTGGCTGGATTGCACATCGTCATAGACTGCGCGAACGGTGCCGCAGCTGGAATCTCGCCGCGGGCGTTTAACGACGCGGGCGCGCAGGTCACCGTGATTGGTAGCGATCCAGACGGACTCAATATTAACGAGGGGTGCGGTTCCACCGACCTCGCGCTGTTGCAAAAAACCGTTGTTGATGCCGGAGCCGACCTGGGAATCGCCCACGACGGTGATGCGGATCGATGCCTCGCCATCGACGCATCCGGGCAGGTGATAGACGGCGATCACATCATGGCAATCCTTGCGGTGTCAATGAACAGCCGCGGTCTCCTCAAGAGTTCGACGGTCGTGGCAACGGTCATGAGCAACCTCGGTCTTGAAATCGCCCTCAATCGCGAGGGAATCTCTCTTCGTCGTTCAGCGGTCGGCGACCGTTATGTGCTCGAGGACATGGAATCGGGTGCCTACAACTTTGGCGGCGAACAATCGGGGCACATCATCTTTGCGGATCACTCCACAACGGGCGACGGATTGCTCACCGGGCTTCACCTCGCAGCAGAAATGGTGCGGTCCGGAAAAAGTGCTGCGGAACTAGCCGCCGTGATGACCGCCTTGCCTCAGATTCTCGTCAACGTGAAAGACGTTGACCAGGCAAATCTGGACTCGGATGCGGATATTGCCGCGTTGCAGAAGGAGCTTGAAGCCGAACTCGGGGATTCGGGTCGAATCCTGCTTCGCTCGTCGGGCACCGAGCCACTGGTAAGGGTCATGGTCGAAGCGGCGACACAAGACCACGCCGAGAGCGTTGCCAACCGACTAGCAGACCTCGTCCGCGTGCGACTCTCCCGCTAGATTTTTCGCAATAACACCGTTGACACGGTGTGGTCGCGGTCCTTCTTGAGGACCAATTTCGCGCGCGACCGAGTTGGCGCGATGTTCTCAATGAGGTTTGGTTCGTTGATTGCTTTCCAGATTTGCGTCGCCTCAGAGATGGCCTCGTCACGGGACAACGCCGCGTATTTGTGAAAAAACGACCGCTCGTCGGCGAATGCACTGGTCTGGAGGGCAAGAAATCGGTTGACGTACCAGGATTCAATATCGGTGGCACGCGCATCCACATAAATCGAGAAATCGAACAGGTCCGACAAGGCGACTGCTTGCCCGGCGGTGGGCGGTTGCAGGACGTTCAGCCCCTCCACAATGAGGATGTCGGGCCTCGAAACCTCGATTGTCTCGCCCGGGATGATGTCGTAGGACAAGTGTGAATAGACCGGCGCAAAAACTCTTTCGGCCCCTGACTTGATCTCGGTGACGAACCGAAGCAAGGCACGACGGTCGTATGACTCGGGAAAGCCCTTCCGATGCGCGATTCCGCGTCTGGTCAACTCGGCGTTGGGGTACAGGAAACCATCGGTTGTCACCAGAGCGATGTTGGGGGTCTCGGGGTCGCGTGATAACAGTTCGCGCAACAAACGGGACACAGTGGATTTACCGACCGCGACGCTTCCCGCAACGCCGATGACGAAGGGAGTGTGTGGTTTCGTGATTCCGAGAAACGCCGCGGTGTCGGCGTGGGTTTGGCGCGCCGCCCTGGCATAACGGGAAAGAAGGTTTGTCAGCGGAATGTAAATGCTGTCGACCTCGTCAATATCGAGGCTGTCTCCGAGACCGCGGATGCGCTCGATTTCCGTCGCCGACAGAGGAGACGCCAAAGAGGACGCGAGTGCTGACCACCGGTGACGAGGAATCTCGTGGAACGGGGTCAACCCGATCGAACTGTCCGCCATTTGCTCAACGATACTCTGCTCGCGGGGCGGTTAGACTTGCCCCTATGTGCGGAATCGTCGGTTACGTGGGTCCTCGAGGTTCCCAAGAAGTCCTTCTCGGGGGGCTCGGGCGCTTAGAGTATCGCGGGTACGACTCGGCGGGTGTCGCCATCATCTCGACCGACTTACAGACCCGTAAGCGCTCAGGAAAGCTTCAGACCCTGCGGGACGAGCTCATCGCCAATCCGCTCGATGACGGCCATACGGGCATCGGGCACACGCGCTGGGCGACCCACGGGGCACCCAACGACATCAACGCTCACCCTCATCTCGCGGACGGTGGCAAACTCGCGCTGATACACAACGGAATCATCGAGAACTTTGCCGAGCTCAAGGCCGAACTCGTCGCCGAGGGAACCGAATTCACGTCCGAGACTGATTCCGAGGTTGCCGCCCACATGGTGGCTCGCGAGTATCACCGAACCTCCAACCTCACGGAAGCCATGCGCGCCGTCGTCGCCCGTCTGGACGGAGCATTCACTCTTCTGGTCGTGCACGAGAATGCACCCGGTGTCGTCGTCGGCGCTCGCCGTAATTCGCCGCTCGTCATCGGGCTCGGCAAGGGCGAAAACTTCCTCGGAAGTGACGTCGCAGCATTTGTCGAATACACGAGCGACGCTCTGGCTATCGGCCAGGACCAGATTGTGACGATTACGAAGGACGACGTCACGGTTATCGACTTCGACGGGAACTCCGTCACCCCCGAACCGTTCACCGTCACGTGGGATGTGTCCGCCGCCGACAAGGGTGGGTGGCCGTCGTTCATGGCAAAAGAAATTAGTGAAGAACCGGCCGCGGTCGCCGACACAATTCGTGGCCGAATCAAGAACGGCGAGGTACACATCGAGGGCTTCGAGCCGTCTGCGTTCATCGACGTCGATCGGATCATTATCATCGCCTGCGGGACAGCAGCCTATGCCGGACTCGTGGGAAAGTACGCGCTCGAACAGTGGGCGCGAATTCCCGTCGACGTGGAACTCAGCCACGAATTTCGTTATCGCGAACCCGTCATCTCGAATCGAACACTTATCGTTTCGGTCAGCCAATCGGGCGAAACGATGGACACGTTGATGGCCGTCAAGTACGCACGCGAGGTCGGAGCCCGCACGCTGTCAATTTGCAATACGCAGGGTGCCACTATTCCGCGCGAGTCGGACGCGGTCATTTATACGCACGCTGGACCAGAAGTTGCCGTCGCGTCAACCAAGGCGTTTGTTGCTCAAGTGACGGCGTTGTATCTGCTTGGAATTGCGATTGCGCAGGCGAATGGCAAGGGTGACCCCAAGGTTCTCGCCGCTGTCGTTCGTGACCTTGAAGCAACGCCGGCGATGCTCGAAACGGTGCTTGTTCATGGCGAGCGCATCAAGGCTCTCGCTCAATGGATGGTGGATACGCAGGCCATTTTGTTGTTGGGACGTCATGTTGGGTTTCCGATTGCGTTGGAGGGCGCCCTCAAATTGAAGGAACTTGCCTACATTCACGCGGAAGGGTTTGCTGCGGGCGAACTCAAGCACGGCCCCATCGCACTGATAGAACCCGGACAGGTTGTGTTTGTCATCGTTCCAAGCCCGCGCGACCCACACTCTCTTCACGCGAAGGTTGTATCGAACATCCAAGAAATTCGAGCGCGCGGCGCTCGGGTCATCGCGATCGCCGAACAGGGCGACGCGGCTGTTCTCCCGTATGCCGACGAGGTCATCCCGATTCCCTTGGCATCCAGTTTCATCGAGCCAATCCTGGCGGTCGTCCCGTTGCATATTTTCGCGATGGAACTTGCGGCGGCGAAGGGGCTCGACGTCGACCAACCGCGCAACCTCGCCAAATCCGTCACGGTGGAATAACCATGGCGATTGTCGGGCACGGAATCGACGTCGTCGACATTGCGCGATTCGACGCCTCACTCACCCGGACTCCAGAACTCCGCGAACGCTTGTTTGCGCCATCCGAGCGCGACCTTCCCGTTGAATCGTTGGCCGCACGTTTTGCAGCTAAAGAGGCCCTCATCAAGGCTCTAGGGGGAAATGATGACGTGTCATGGGTTGACGTTGAAATTCCGCGAGGTGACGGACGACCCGAATTCCGATTGAGCGGTGCCATCGCCGCCCGAATCGAACGATTGGGATTGGTGCTGCACCTTTCACTCAGCCACGACGCTGGGATGGCTGTGGCCAGCGTGATCGCCGAGGAACGATGAGCACGCCGCTTCGTCGTGTCCTGGTGTCGTTCTCAGCCATCCGGCACAACGTGGAGCGCCTGCGCGAGCTTGCGCCAGCGAACGACACCATGGTTGTCGTCAAGGCGAATGGCTATGGACATGGCGCTGAGCTCACCGCTCGCGCAGCACTCGCGGGCGGCGCAAGTTGGATTGGTGTTGCGGACATCGGCGAGGCTCTGGAACTTCGGGACAAGGGAATCACCGCACCCGTTCTTGCCTGGCTGCACGCAGCGGACGAGGATTTCAACGAGGCAATCGGGCGCGACGTAACTCTGGGCATTTCAACGATCGCGCAACTCCACGCGGTTGCGCAGGTTGGCGGCGGAACAGTTCACCTCAAGATCGACACGGGCCTGGGGCGTAACGGGGTCGGTCGCGAACACCTCGCTGAGTTCCTCGACACGGCAGCCGCGCTTCACTCGAGCGGCGACCTCGTCGTCGACGGCCTGATGTCGCACGTTTCGGGAACCTCACGCGAGGCCGACCTCGCGCAGGCTGAAGTTTTTGTTCGCGCGCGAGACCTTCTCGCGGACAACAAAGTAACACCAACCCATCTACACATGGCGGCGTCCGCTGCGGCGATCGACCACCCGTCACTGAGGTTCACGATGGTGCGGTTCGGCATAGCGGCATATGGTCTTGCGCCGACAACATCCCATCGCGATCTGGGGCTTATGCCGGCGATGCGATTCGAATCATCAATTGTCAACGTCAAGCGCATCGCCGCGGGGGATGGAGTGTCCTATAACTTTCTGTGGA
>CAIRWJ010000197.1 GCA_903882245.1 uncultured Microbacteriaceae bacterium
CCTACTTGCGCTTCTTCCATCCGGCCGCGGAATGTCCAAAGCTGACATCTTCACGAACGTTCGCGGTTACCGCGACGAATTCGGTGAAAACGGTGCGACCGACTCACTCAACAAGAAGTTCGAACGCGACAAAGACGAACTCAAGTCGATGGGCATCCCGCTCAAAACGTCAGAACCCGAGAACCCTGCCGACGCGCTGTATTTCATCCCGTCGGACGAATACACGTTCTCGTTCAGCGCCGCCGAGTTATCGCTGTTGACCGCGGCGAGCGCCGTTTGGAGTGAAAGCGCGCATTCGGTTGAAGCGAGCGAAGCACGACTGCGATTGTTGGCGGCGGATGGTATCGATTCCGCAGCGGCAAGCCTCGCTCCGCGCATCGACACTCACGACACGGCATATCCCGCCGTCTCAGAGGCGATTCACAAGAACCAGGTCGTCCGGTTCCCTTATCTCAAACCGGGTCAAGCGAAATACGAAGTTCGAACCGTAACCCCGCTGTCTGTCGTCAACTATGACGGTCGATGGCACCTGCTCGCGTTCGATCACGATCGGGGCGCCGAGCGGACCTTCCTGCTACGGCGCATCGTGGGAAAGGTGCTACCAGTTTCGAATACGACACCGGCCCAGAAGCCGGACACGCGTGCAGCGGAACTGTTCGTGAAGCACCTTCACGAGCTGTGGGATTCGCTCGGGGCAACGATTCGGGTGACGCCGGGAACCAAGGCGTCGGTTGCCCTCGCGAACCGCCGGAGAACCACGATTGACGGTGACACGTACACGGTTCACTACCTCGATGAAGCGGTCTTCGCCGACGAACTGTGCGAATACGGGGCCGAAGCGATTGTGTTGTCACCGCGGTCGTTGCGTGACGCTGTCGTCGCGAGACTCGAACGGTTGGTGAGCGACCATGGCTAGACCCACCGGCGACAGCGCACGCGACCGCCTCAACCTGTTCCTTGCGATCGTGCCGTTCGTGCTCTTGCGCGGATCAGTCACCGTCGCCGAGGTCGCCACGCAGTTCGGCACGACTCCGCAACGAGTTGCGGACGCCGTGCAAACCATCGCGTGCGACGGCGGTGCCAACGAAGCGCGCTATAACTTCGACACGGAATTGTTCAACATCGACTGGGATGCGTTCGAAGAGAACGAGGTCATCATCCTCACCGTCGCCGAGGTCTTGCACGTCCCCGCGCCGTTCAGCGCGAAGCAACGCGCGGTGTTCCTTGCCGGGCTCGAACTGCTCAAAGCTCACCCGCATTACCGACGGATTCCCGAGTTCGAGGGACTGGTCGCCAAACTGCGCGGCCCCGACTCGAACGCGATCACCGACGCCTTCGCCGTCGAAATCGACGAGAACAACCCCACGGCGAACAGCATCCAGGATGCGATCGAGAGGGGCGTTCGAATCCGCTTCACGTACACGAACAACCAAGGTGAGCGTGGGGAGCGCGATGTCGACCCGTACCGCCAGGATCTGGAAGGTGGGCAACGCTACCTCAAAGGCTATTGCCTGCAGCGCGAGGACGTCCGAACCTTCAACCTCGACAGCGTGGAAGACCTCGTGTTGCTCGACACACCGATCGAACCTCGGTCGATCGACGCTCTGACGCTGACGTCGTCACTGTTCAGTGAAAGCGAGGACGACCTTCTCGTCGACCTCGTCATCGACCCGGAGGCATTACCGCTGATCGCGTCGTATTTGCGCCCCGGAGTCAAACCCGTCGAGACCGGTGGTCGCAAACGGCTCACTCTGCCGTTCTCGCACGAAGGGACCGCCGTCCGAATGGTCAGCGTGCTCTCAGGCATCGCTGCCATCGAAGGACCAGCCACAACGCGCTCGGCAGTCGCCGAATTCGCCCGTAACGCTCTCAACGCGTACGCTCAAAACAGTTAGTCAGCGATAGACTGGCACCACAACGCAAGGAGTTCAGTATGCTCGGCAACCTCAACGGATGGCACTTCCTCATCCTTCTCGTCGTCATTCTTCTCGTCTTCGGAGCCCCCAAGCTCCCCGGGCTCGCGAAAAGCCTTGCTGAGTCGTTGAAGATTTTCCGGAACGAGATGACGTCCCCCAAGGACGACGACTCGAAGAAGACGCCGTCTAAGTAACAATGGCTCGAAACTCCGAGAGGCGCATGTCGCTCGGCCAGCATCTCGTCGAGTTTCGAGGTCGGCTCGTGAAGGCGGCACTGGCTGTCCTCGTCGCATCGATTGGCGGTTTTCTCATCGCCGATGTGGTCTGGTCGTTACTCGCGGCACCCCTGATGGACGTCGCGCACACCAGTGGTCGCGTCGCACAGATCAACTACACGTCGATTTCTGAAGCATTTGACACCAAGATTTCAATCGCTTTGACGATCGGTATCGTCGCCTCAAGCCCAATCTGGCTCTGGCAAATCTGGGCGTTCATCACGCCCGCACTCATGCGTCGCGAAAAGCGTTTTGCGTTCGGATTCCTGCTCACGGCTATTCCGCTTTTCCTTCTCGGCTGCGGAACCGGTTGGTGGCTGTTTCCTCACGTTGTCGAATTGATGACCAGCTTTGCGCCGGACGGTTCGACCACGCTATTGACAGCCAAGTACTACCTCGATTTCTCGATTAAATTCGTCATCGCCATCGGAGTCGGATTCGACCTGCCCGTGTTCCTTGTGTTGCTCAACTTTATGGGCGTGCTCTCTGCCCGAGCCATCATCAAGGGCTGGCGGTGGGCGATCGTCGGAATCACGACCTTTACTGCACTTGCAACCCCGGCCGCCGATGTCGTCTCGATGTTCCTGCTCGCCATTCCGATGTTGGTGTTGTATTTTCTCGCCGCGTTTATTGCCTGGATTCGCGATCGTCGCGTTGCCCGAAAACTCGCCAAAGCCGTCGCCTGATGGGCGTGACTCTCGACGAATTCCGCCGCTCGCAACCGTTCCCACTCGATCCCTTCCAGCTGAAGGCGTGCGAATCGCTCGACAAGGGGAGGGGAGTGCTGGTTGCCGCCCCGACCGGAGCGGGCAAAACTATCATTGCCGATTACGCGGTGTATCTGTCGCAACAGACCATGACCGACAAAACGTTCTATACAACGCCGATGAAAGCGCTGTCGAACCAGAAGTTCCACGACCTCCAGACCATCTACGGTGTCGATGAGGTCGGACTGCTGACGGGCGACACGAGTATCAACCCAACCGCACGCATCGTCATCATGACGACCGAGGTCCTGCGAAACATGCTCTACGCCCAGAGCGACCTGTTGAAGGACCTTCGCTTCGTCGTGATGGATGAGGTGCATTATCTGGCCGACAAGTTCCGGGGACCCGTGTGGGAAGAAGTCATTCTTCACCTACCTCAAGACGTGTCGATCGTGTCGCTGTCGGCTACCGTGTCGAACGCCGAAGAGTTCGGCGAGTGGCTGGCAGCCGTTCGTGGGCACACCGACATCATTGTGTCCGAGGAACGACCCGTGCCGCTGTTTCAGCACGTGTACGCCCGCGGGGAACTCTACGAGCTGTTTGAACCAGGTGGGGAGTTTCAGAACCCGCCGCGAATTCATCGCGACGTGCAGGGACTCGGTCGCGGACAACAACGATTCGGCGGTCCGCAATCGGGTGGTCACGGTCGTCGATCGTTCCCAAGAAACCGTGCGCGACCGAGTGACGCCCGCGAGCGCCGTTCGGCTCCGGTCGACATCGCGTCGGTGCTCGACGACCACACGATGCTCCCCGCCATCTTCTTTATCTTTTCCCGCAAAGGCTGTGAGAACGCCGTTCGCGACGTGCTGTTCTCGGGCGAGGTGTTGACCACGGTTGAGGAACGGGACGAGATTCGATCGGTAATCGAAAATCGCACCGCGCACTTGTCCGGTGAAGACCTGTCGTCGCTCGGATTCCACGAGTGGGAGGACTCGCTCATGGCGGGCGTCGCCTCGCATCACGCCGGGCTAATTCCTGTGTTCAAAGAGATCGTCGAACACTTGTTCCGCCGTAAGCTCGTCAAATTGGTTTTCGCAACCGAAACGCTCGCTCTCGGCATCAACATGCCCGCTCGAAGTGTTGTCTTGGAAAAGATGGACAAGTACAACGGCGAATCGCG
>CAIRWJ010000198.1 GCA_903882245.1 uncultured Microbacteriaceae bacterium
CGCCGGGTTGCTCGAGCGCCTTGCCGACGCATGATTCGCTATTTGTCCTTTGAGGTTTACGTTCGACAGATTGAAAAACGCGGGTTTGTGGTTCGTGACCTCGGTCTTGTTCAGTCAGCGCTCGCTCGGCCGGAAACGTCGCTTTTTGGTGAACCCGCCTACCCCACAATTGATCTCAAGGGTGCGGCGCTCATGGAATCTCTCGCGAAAAACCATCCCTTGTTCGACGGGAACAAGCGGTCTGCATGGCTGGGCTTGAATTACTTCCTTGAACTCAACAATTGGGAAATTGTCGCAACCGAGGACGAAGCGTTTAAGTACATTCTTGACGTCGCCACAAGCGTGATTGACCTCGCCCAATCCGCCGCGTGGATCGAAGCCCACCGCCGCGAAATCTGACCCTTTTCTCGTCGGCGCCTCGGGATACTCTCGGAATAGAAAAGAGATCACGAGAGAAAAGAGGAGAAATGGAAAAGACATACAGCGCCCGGGACGGGCGTTACCAACACATCGAGGTTAGCCGCGAAAAGGACGACATCAAGTTCGTCGGTGACCGTTCCGGATCGGATTGTTACCACACGCTGAAGGCCGTGAACTTCGCGGCGTTCGTCGCGAGTATCGGACAGTCCGCCGACGTCGACATCATGACGGCAATCGGGACGGTCCTGGATTCAGAACCGTCCCGATTGTGGACCGCGATTCACTCCGACGTGACGGAAACAGATTTCTCGTGGCAGTCGATGAGTGAGATCGAAGACATGATGGACTTCTTCGACTCGATGCGCGGGGAATAGCTAGACGGCGTACTTGTTGCCCTCAGCGGCCGACTTCGAGCCGCGAAGGGTGACAACGAAGTTGAAGATCCATATCGCTAGACCTCCGAGAATCGGCACGAGTGCGATCCCGATAAGTTGCGGCAGAACTTCGGCGGATACGGATCCGGACATTTCCATTTCCTGCGCTATGACCGGGAATGCCATAACGACGGCGACCAGCAGCAGGACAACCGGCAGGATATAAGTGAGCAAGAGCCACTTACCCGAAAGTCCCACATCGTGATAACGACGCCAGGTGACTGCGAAGGTCGGGATAAACGTACCGAGGGAGAAAGCCCCCGCGAGTCCGGAAACTACCGTGTTGGGGTCCTCCGTCGTTCCCGAGGTCGACCCCAGGGCGACTGCTGCGATGACGGTGAAAAACCACCACCACCAGTACTCAGGACGGGATGCGACTCCCTTGAAGTCGGCGTACTTGCCGAAAACAGTTTTGATTGCAGTAAAGAAGTTCACTCTTTTTCCTTTCGAATGTGAAACGATAACGGGAAAATTATAGGGGTTTCACAGAAACACTGCATGAACGAAATGTTAATGAAAAAAGTGCCGCTCATTGGTGAAATACATCGTCACTCCCGCCGCCGATGCCGCGGCGAGAACCTCGTCGTCACGCACTGATCCGCCAGGTTGAACAATCGCAGTGACTCCCGCATCAAGCAGTACCTGAAGGCCGTCAGCGAAGGGGAAGAACGCGTCGCTCGCCGCGACACTTCCGTTCGCGCGGTCACCCGCTCTGGTGACCGCGAGGTGGCACGAGTCAACGCGATTGACCTGACCCATGCCGATGCCCACCGAGGCCCCGTCCTTCGCCAAAAGGATGGCGTTCGATTTCACGGCACGACATGCGCGCCATGCGAACTCGAGGTCCGCAATAGTCGCTGGGCCCGCCGGTTTGCCCGTAACGAGTGTCCACTCGGATGCCGGTGCAAAGAATCGGTCAACGTCTTGAACAAGGAACCCCCCCGAGACTTGTCGCACTTCCCGTTCGACCGCGGCAAACGATTCGGGAAGGGCCAGCAGGCGAAGGTTTTTCTTCGTCATGAGAATAGCCAGAGCATCCGCGTCGAATCCGGGGGCAACAACCACCTCGGTGAACACATCGACGATCGATTCCGCCGCGGCCTTGCTAATGAGTCCGTTCGAGGCGATCACGCCACCGAATGCCGAGACAGGGTCGCAGGCGTGAGCACGAGCATGAGCCTCAGCAATTGTGGAGCCAACGGCAATGCCACACGGGTTCGCGTGTTTGACGATGGCAACCGCGGGTTCGGCGTGGTCGAACGCCGCCCGAACGGCCGCGTCCGCGTCGACAAAGTTGTTGTAGGACATCTCTTTGCCGTGCAGTTGCGTCGCTTGCGCGATTCCCGCACCGCCGTGTACACCATAGACCGCCCCGGCCTGATGCGAATTCTCGCCGTATCGCAGAGTGTCGAGTTTTTCCGCCGTGATCCGAAGAGCGGGGGCGAAACCCGATTCATCATGCGGGTACTCGTTTTGTATCCAGGTGGCAACCGCCGCGTCATACCCCGCGGTGTGAGCGAACGCTCGACCAGCGAGAACTCGGCGCTGCTCGAGCGTCGTGCCTCCAGCGGCGACGGCGTCGATTATCTCGGCGTAATCGCTCGGGTCGACCACGACAGCGACGTTGTGGTGGTTCTTGGCGGCCGCGCGAACCATGGCAGGCCCGCCAATGTCGATATTTTCGACGACGACGGTCGCGTCAGCGCCACTCGTGACCGTGTCGGAAAAGGGATAGAGGTTGACGACAATGAGTTCGAATGGCGCGATACCCAATTCCAACAGTTGGTCGACATGAGAGTCGTAACGCAGGTCTGCGAGAATTCCCGCGTGAATCGAGGGGTGCAACGTCTTGACCCGGCCGTCCAGCGATTCAGGAAAACCCGTCACCTCACTGACTTCCCGCGCCTCAATTCCGGCGTCACGAATCGTTTGGCACGTTGACCCCGTCGACACGAGCTCGACGCCGGCCGCCGACAGTGCACGAGCCAGAGTGAGGAGTTCCGTCTTGTCGCTCACCGAAATGAGTGCTCGCCGGATCGGGAC
>CAIRWJ010000199.1 GCA_903882245.1 uncultured Microbacteriaceae bacterium
GAGGCACTCGGCGGTGTGCGGAGCGTTCACCAGCGGGTTATCGTCTGCGGGCCATTCTCCGGCGGCGACAGCATCTGCTTCGCGCTTGATCCCAATCATCGCTTCAATGAATCGATCGATCTCACCAAGGTCTTCGCTCTCGGTCGGTTCGACCATGAGTGTTCCCGGCACCGGGAACGACATCGTCGGCGCGTGGAAACCGTAATCGACCAATCGCTTGGCCACATCGTCGACCGTCACACCCGTTTCCGCCGTGAGTGGACGAAGGTCGAGAATGCACTCGTGGGCAACCAATCCGTTCTCGCCCGCGTACAGAACGGGGTAGTGCTCGCGAAGTCGCGTGGCGACGTAATTCGCCGACAACACCGCCGCCGCGGTCGCCTGACGGAGTCCGTCGGAACCCATCATGCGAACATACGCCCACGAGATGGGGAGGATGCTGGGACTACCAAACGGCGCTGCGGTAACGGGACCGCCACCGTGGACGAACGGTCCGTCGCCCCCGGTTGCCGAATCGAACGCGGGGTGAGCGGCCGACTGCGCCATCGGGTGGCCGGGCAGGAATGGTGCGAGGTGCGCTTTTGCCCCGACGGGTCCAACTCCGGGTCCGCCTCCGCCGTGCGGAATAGCGAACGTCTTGTGCAGGTTGAGGTGCGACACGTCACCACCGATATCGCCGTAACGGGCGAATCCCAGCAGCGCATTGAGATTCGCGCCGTCAATGTATACCTGACCACCAGCGTCGTGAACGGCACCCGTGATCTCGCGAATGCCGTGCTCGTAAACTCCGTGCGTTGAGGGGTAGGTGACCATGAGAGCAGCCAAATTGTCGCCGTGTTCGGAAATCTTGGCTCGAAGATCGTCAATGTCGACGTCACCGTTGTCACGGCACGCGACGACAACCACCTTCATTCCGGCGAGAACAGCGGAGGCCGCGTTAGTGCCGTGAGCACTCGACGGAATGAGGCAGGTATCACGGTGGTTGTCACCACGCGACAGGTGGTACCCGCGAATCGCGAGGAGGCCAGCGAGTTCACCCTGGCTACCCGCGTTCGGCTGGAGGCTGATGGTGTCGTAGCCGGTCAGTTCGGTGAGCCACTCTTCGAGCTGCGAGATGAGGAGGAGGTACCCGCCGACGTCCGCTGTGGGCGCGAAGGGGTGGACTCCTCCGAATTCGCGCCACGTGACGGCTTCCATTTCGGTTGCCGCGTTGAGCTTCATCGTGCACGACCCGAGCGGAATCATTCCGCGGTCGAGGGCGAAGTCCTTGTCCGCGAGACGCTTAAGGAAGCGCATCATCGACGTTTCACTGTGGTGCGTGTTGAACACGGGATGAGTGAGGATGTCGTCCGAACGACGAAGCGCTTTCGGAACAGCCGTGTCATAGACCGTGGCAACCGTGTTCGATGCAGCCTCGGGGGTTAGCCCGAAGATTGGGTCGATGAGCACATCATCGCCGCCAGCGAGAATTCCCGTCGCGAATCCGGTCGACAATTCGTCGAAGCTGATCTGAACCGTGTCGTTGTCCGCGACGTGGAGCAAAAGCCCGGCAGCGTGGGCAGTCGACGCCAGCGCCTTCGCCTTGCCCGGAACTCGAATCTGGACGGTGTCAAAGAAGTCCGTGTGGACCACGTCATGACCAGCGGTTTTTGCCCGGCGTGCGAATCGATCTGCTTTTTCTGCAACATCAATCGCGATTTGACGAAGTCCGGCTGGTCCGTGATACACGGCGTACATCGCGGCGAGTACAGCGAGAAGTACCTGAGCCGTACAGATGTTGGATGTCGCCTTGTCGCGACGGATGTGCTGTTCGCGGGCTTGCAGGGTCAAGCGGTATGCGGGTCGGCCGTCGGCGTCACGCGAGACACCGATGAGCCGGCCGGGCATCTGGCGTTCGAGTCCCTCGGCCACGGCAAAGAACGCCGAGTGCGGTCCCCCGAAACCAAGCGGAACACCGAAGCGCTGCGATGAACCGATGACAATTTCGGCGCCTTGCGATCCGGGCGAGGTAAGGAGGTTCAATGCGAGTAAGTCACTAGCAACGACAGCTACGCCACCGACTCCCTTTACCGCGGCGATGTCCGCAGAGATATCGCGAATGAGTCCGGACGAGCCTGGGTATTGAATGAGAGCGCCGAACGCACCATCGTTCAAAGCGCCGGCGACGTCACCGGCCGCGAAATCAACAAATTTGAGC